>CAZHJO010000376.1:0-3554 GCA_964532755.1 uncultured Maribacter sp.
TCTATGATACTTGCGAGGTGATAACAGATACCAACAAGGCCGCATCGGACTACAAGAATTTTGAATTTGAATTGATAAAGTATTTCTCGATCACTTCACCGATTACCGAGGCAGAGTTTGGGAAATTACCTGTTCAGGATATTTCAAATACCATCTATAAAGCAGCATATGAACATTACCGCGAAAAGATAGAGCGCAATGCAGCTACTGCATTTCCTGTGATCAAACAGGTATATGAGGATAACTCCAATAAATTTGAGCGCATTGTGGTTCCTTTTACAGATGGATTAAAGACCTTAAATGTGGTAACGAACTTAAAGGATGCCTATGATTCAAACGGTACGCAGTTAGTGACTGACTTTGAGAAGAATATTACCCTTGCAATAATCGATGATGCCTGGAAAACCCATTTGCGTAAAATGGATGAATTAAAACAATCCGTGCAATTGGCGGTTCACGAACAAAAAGATCCATTGTTGATTTATAAGTTTGAGGCTTTTGAACTATTTAAAAGTATGATCGACAAGGTGAATAAGGAGGTAGTATCGTTCTTGTTCAAAGGGGAATTACCAACTGAAAATCCCAATGAGATCCAAAATGCCCGTGAAGTAAGAAGACCAAAAGAAAATTTACAGACCAGTAAGGCCGAAATCCCTAACAGTGATGAGTTGGCTGCAAGAAATAGGGCTGCAGGACAAACCCAGGGACAACGTCCTCAAGTAACGGAAACAATTGTACGTGAGAGGCCTAAAATTGGCCGTAACGAGCGGGTTACCATTAAAAACGTGATGTCGGGAGAAAGCAAAACAGTGAAATACAAACAAGCTGAACCATTAATAGTTAAAGGCGAATGGGTATTGACCGAAGACTAGGAATAATAACTTTAAAATCATATATGGCGACCAATTGGTCGCCATTTTTTTTACTAAATTTCAATCCATATCTTTAAGAGGACAAAACTTTCAATATGAAAACTACCAGACGTAAATTCCTTTCCTCAATAAGTATGCTGGCAGCCACAACCGCATTTCCTTTAAGTTCGTTTAATTTCAGTAGATCTGGTAAATTGAAGATTGCGCTTATCGGAACTGGTATACGGGGTACTTCTTTCTGGGGAAAACGTCTTGTTGATGAATACTCCGATATATTGGAATTTGTTGGACTCTGCGACAACAACCCTGGGCGATTGGCCTATGGAAAAAAATATATAGGTGCATCCTGTCCTACCTTCAATGATTTTGAACATATGGTAAAAACGACTAGACCCGATTTGGTCATTGTCACCACCAAGGATTCAACACATCATGACTTCATTATAAAGGGTCTCGAGATGGGCTGCGATGTCCTAACCGAAAAACCACTGACCACAGACGAAACCAAATGTCAGGCTATATTGGATGCCGAGAAAAAATCCAATAAAAATCTTGTTGTAGGCTTCAATTATAGATGGAGCCCTTACGCAACTAAAATCAAGGAACTATTAGCCGATAATTCCATAGGGAAACTAGTTTCAGTAGATTTTCATTGGTATTTGAACACCTATCACGGTGCTTCTTACTTTAGACGTTGGCATGGACAAATGAATGGTGGGGGTTCACTATGGGTTCACAAAGCAACCCATCATTTTGATTTATTAAATTGGTGGATAAACTCTGAACCCAATGAGGTCTTTGCGTATGGCGATCTTGAATTCTATGGGAAAAATGGCCCTTTCCGTGCAAAAAATTGCCGTGAATGCAGGCATGCTTTGAATTGCGATTTTTACTGGGACATTACCAAGGACAAACGCTCAATGGCATTATATGTCGACAATGAGGAACATGATGGTTATATTCGGGACAATTGCTTATTTAGGAATGAGATTGATATTTATGACAAAATGTCGGCTCAAGTAAAATATACCAACAATACAATTCTGAACTATTCGCTCACCACCTATTCCCCTTTTGAAGGATGGCGTGCAGCGTTCAATGGTACTGAGGGAAGAATTGAAGCTTGGCAAGACATTCCGTATAACAAAAACCTAACAATAAGTGAAGCTGAAAAACATGCCAAGGAAATGGAACAGACCAATGCGGAAGAAATGCAGTATGAGCCCTTGATCCTTCACAAACTTTGGGCAAAACATAAAACAATAAATGTAGGACTTGAAAAAAGTGGTCATGGAGGCGGGGATAAGAGACTACATGACAAGATTTTCAAAAATCCGGAAACTGAAGATCCCTATGGAAGAACAGCTGGCGTTCGAGATGGTGCCATGTCAATACTCATAGGTATCGCCGCGAGGCGAAGTATTGAAAAAGGAACTCCAATTAAAATTCAAGACCTGACTGACTTAGTGCCCAAAATTCAAAGAAGTTAAGCATTTCTTCTGCCCAAAAAAATTGATACGGCGACCATATTTTCTGCTTTGTTGTTGATTTAATTGCAAAACATATTTAGCTTTACCATAAATAGCCTTGATTTTTTAAGGAATTTCCTTCCAAAACCAAAGTGTGATTCTCAATTAATGAGCAATAAACATTTTATCATGAAAACGCCGGTCAAAGACGAATATCGCTTAAAAGATAAAGTCAAAATAACATTGAGGGTCAATTACTTTTCCTCTATTTTCGCGATAATTTTTGGATTACTTTGTCTCTATGTTCTTAAAGCCAATGAGATTCTACCATATGTATTTTTTGCATTTGGAGCAATTAATCTAATAAACACCATTGCCTATAAATCGCACACCAATTTAGCATTAACCTATAACATTACTTCTATTGTTGCACTCATATGTGCGACCTTAATAACCCTCTTTAGTGGTGGAATCAATAGTCCGTTTATTTTCGTATTGGCACTTATCGTTTTCACAGGTTATGTGACTACTAAGTCATATGGGAAAACATACCTATATATTAATATGTTGATTATCTGCCTATTGTATATCGAAAGTCTTCCTACTTATACGTTTGCAGAAAATGTAGTTCCTGAAGCCTCCCGTAACCTCTTCAGCTTTTTAAGTATTCTGTTTTCAGTGTATCTTTTGGGAGGTGTTTTGGGTAAGAACCTTTTAAAGGCGCATCACAATCTTTATAAATCTAGAAATGAAATTGAAAAACGAATCAATGAAAAGGAGACTTTGCTTCGCGAAGTTCATCACAGGGTAAAAAACAATCTACAAACAGTATCTAGCTTATTGAGTCTTCAATCAAGAAGTATTGAGGATAAAAAAATGAAAAGTATCATAAAAAGCAGTCAGAATCGGGTAATCTCAATGGCCATGGTTCACGAAATGTTATATATGCGTGATGACCTTTCCAAAATAGAGTATAAATCCTATGTACAGGAATTAAGCGAATTCCTTGTTCGGTCAATAAAAGGAGTGGATAACAAAGTAAAACTCAATATTGACATACCTGAGATTAAATTGGGCATAGATACCGCTATTCCTTTAGGTCTTTTAATAAATGAAGCCATAACGAATGCCCTAAAATATGGTATTACCGATGAGAATGAAGGTGAGATCAATATTGCCATAAGACAAGAGAAGAACCATGATTATGTTTTGC
>CAZHJO010000377.1:0-3525 GCA_964532755.1 uncultured Maribacter sp.
GTTTATACCTCCAAAGCCCGCTCTGCGTTGCTCTTCAGGAATTGGATTGGCCTCAAAATACAACCTATAGATATTATTGTCCCTATCTTCTACATTGGCCAAAACATCTTCAATCTGTTCCATTTTCTTATTTAGAAGCTCAAACTGTAATTCGTAGTTTTTTACTTCGCGTTGCAGTGATAATTCCCGAGGTGTATTGATTAAATTGGTGTTTAATAATAGAATCAAAGAGAGTAATCCAAAAAGAAAAGAGCCCAAAAAGAAGAAAGCAATGTTGCGGTATCGCTTGGATTTTTTTGGTTCTATTTTCCGGTACGAAAGTGTGTCCGGATCGTAATAATATTTTACTTTAGACATGAATGGATTTTATCCTATTTTTGTGCTTTCGTTTTAACATAACAAACAAATATAAAAATTGTTTTGCACAATTTGTTAAAATTAATAAAACCTTACCATTTTAGATGACTTCCAAAGAAATAAGGACCCAATTTTTAAACTTTTTCAGGGAAAAGAATCACAAGATTGTCTCCTCGGCGCCAATGGTCATAAAAGATGACCCTACGTTGATGTTTACCAATGCGGGTATGAACCAATTCAAGGAGTACTTTTTAGGTAATAGTGTTGCTAAGAACCCTAGGGTGGCCGACACCCAAAAATGCTTACGGGTAAGCGGTAAACATAATGATCTGGAAGAAGTGGGTAAGGATACGTACCACCATACGATGTTCGAGATGCTGGGCAACTGGAGTTTTGGTGATTATTTTAAAAAAGAGGCTATTGAGTGGGCATGGGAATTATTAACCGATAGATTGAATATAGACAAAGATAGTCTTTATGTCTCTGTTTTTAAGGGAAGCGATGATGCCGATAAGCTTGAAATGGATAACGAGGCCTATAATTTATGGAGTTCCATAGTAACCAAGGACCGAATTATCCTGGGCAATAAGAAAGATAATTTCTGGGAAATGGGCGATCAAGGACCTTGTGGACCTTGTTCCGAAATTCATGTGGATATACGTTCGGCGGAAGAAAAGGCCAAAGTTCCAGGAGCTTCCTTGGTAAACCGGGACCATCCGCTTGTTGTTGAGATATGGAACCTGGTTTTCATGGAGTTTAACCGTAAGGCCGATGGCACCTTGGAGTCACTGCCCGAGAAGCATGTGGATACAGGAATGGGTTTCGAGCGTTTGTGTATGGTTTTACAAGGTGTAAAATCTAATTATGACACCGATGTTTTTATGCCGCTCATTAAGGAAATAGAGATAATCACAAATTCAAAGTATGGTAAAAACGAAGAAACAAATATTGCCATTCGGGTAATTGCCGATCATATTCGGGCAGTTGCTTTTTCAATTGCAGATGGGCAGTTGCCAAGCAATACAGGTGCCGGTTATGTTATTCGTAGAATTCTTAGAAGAGCTATACGCTATGGATTTACCTTTTTAAATACCAAAGATCCCTTCATGTATAGATTGGTAAAGGTTTTGGCTGAAACTATGGGCGATGCTTTTCCAGAATTACGGGACCAGCACCAGTTGATCGAGAATGTGGTCAAAGAAGAGGAAAATTCCTTTCTAAATACCTTGGAGCAAGGTTTAGGGTTATTGGACAAGGTCGTGAGTAGGACAAAAGGCAAGGAAGTGGAAGGTCGCAGGGCTTTCGAGCTTTATGATACATACGGTTTTCCAATTGACCTTACCGCTTTGATATTAGAAGAAAAAGGATATTCCCTTGATGAAAATGGCTTTAATGAAGCCATGCAGGAACAGAAAAATCGTTCTAGGTCGGCTTCTGAAGTAGCCAAAGAGGATTGGGAAGTTTTATCTGCTGATAGCGCCCAGGAATTTGTGGGATATGATGTTTTGGAGGCCAAGGTAAAAATAGTTAAGTACAGAAAAGTAACATCAAAGAAAGAAGGGGAACAATATCAAATGGTATTCAATCTAACTCCATTTTATCCAGAAGGTGGTGGCCAGGTTGGTGACAAGGGTTATCTAGAGGCGTCCAATGGGGACGTAATCTATATTATGGATACCAAGAACGAGAATAACGAAATTGTTCATTTTGCCAAGAATCTACCAAAAAACAGCTCTGAAACTTTTAAGGCAGTAGTCGATGGGAAACAGCGTCAAAGAACAGAGGCAAACCATACAGCAACCCACTTATTGCACCAAGCACTTCGCGAAATCTTGGGCTCCCATGTTGAACAGAAAGGTTCAGCGGTGCATTCCAAATATTTACGGTTCGATTTTTCACATTTTACCAAAATGACCGTTGAACAACTTCGAGCAGTTGAAAATTTTGTGAATGCGAGGATAGATGGGCAATTACCTTTACAGGAGAATCGAACTGTTGCCATGGAAGATGCCTTGAAAGAGGGAGCAATGGCCTTGTTTGGCGAAAAGTATGGCGATACTGTCCGGACCATTCGTTTTGGGCAATCCATTGAATTATGTGGTGGCACCCACGTTAAAAATACCGGGGATATCTGGCATTTCAAGATTAAATCCGAAGGTGCGGTCGCAGCAGGAATCCGTAGGATAGAGGCTATTACTTCAGATGCCGTAAAGGAGTACTATTTTCAGAATAATCGAAGCTTGTTCGAAATCAAGGATTTGTTGAATAATGCACAAGATCCTGTAAAAGCAGTGGAAGCCTTACAAGCAGAAAATGCAGAACTGAAAAAAGAGGTTGAAAACCTTTTAAAGGATAAGGCTAAAAATCTAAAAGGGGAGCTTTTAGGGGAGTTGGAAGAAATCAATGGAATTCAATTCTTAGCCACAAAAGTGGATTTGGATGCCGCTGGCATCAAAGATCTATCCTTTGAAATGGGAAATAATAGGGACAATCTCTTCTTGTTGTTCGGTACAGAACAAAATGGCAAGGCAATGCTCTCCTGTTATATATCCAAGGAATTGGTCGCGCTAAGGAATCTGAATGCTGGAACTATCATCCGTGAATTGGGCAGATTTATCCAAGGCGGGGGTGGCGGTCAGCCGTTTTACGCTACTGCCGGAGGCAAGAATCCAAGTGGAATTACAGAAGCACTGGAACGGGTCAAGGAATACCTCAAATAAACGATGAAACTCCAAACCATAGTCCCGCTACAACAGGCGGAGTATCAAATTGATTATCAGAGTGAACTATTGCTACTGGGATCTTGTTTTGTCGAGAATATCGGAAAAAAGCTCGATTACTTTAAGTTCAGGTCACTGCAGAATCCGTTTGGGATTTTATTTCACCCGAAGGCCATTGAAATTCTCGTTTCAAAAGCTGTCAACGAAGAGCAATATGGAGAGAAGGACATTTTTTTTCGCGATGGACGTTGGCATTGTTTTGATGCCCATTCTGAAGTAAGTGATGTTTCCAAAGAGGATTTACTCCGAAAATTGAATGTCGGGTTAAAGAATACACGTCAACAAATCTCTAAATCTACCCATGTTGTAATCACATTGGGTACGGCCTGGGTGTACCGGAACAATACTTTAAGTACCATTGTCGCGAATTGCCATAAAGTCCCTCAAA
>CAZHJO010000378.1:0-3522 GCA_964532755.1 uncultured Maribacter sp.
AGTTATGAAAACTATGAAAATTCTGGCACTACCGATTATGGCGCTACTTTTTTTAAGCTCCTGCGTTTCGGTTCGTGTATTATCCGATTATGACAAAGAAGCCAATTTTAACGAGTATAAATCGTATGCCTTTTATAAAACAGGTATTGACAAGGCCCATATATCGGATCTCGACAAGAAAAGAATCCTTAAAGCCATTGATGCTGAAATGAGTTCTAGGGGTATGGTAAAAGCACAAGATCCTGATTTGTTAGTCAGTATATTCACCAAGGAACGTGAGCAAGTTGATGTTTACAACAATTACTGGGGCGGTATGTATGGCTGGGGCTGGAGTCCCTGGTATTATGGGGGTTATGGCCCTGGTTGGGGATGGAATTATCCCAATGTAAGCACACGTACACAGGGTTCGCTGTATATAGATCTAATCGATGCCAAAAACAAGGAATTGGTTTGGCAAGGTAAGGGAGTGGGCTCCTTGAACAATACCAAGAATATTGAAAAGAAAGAAGAGCGTATTCGTGAATTTGTCACAGAAATACTGCAACAATATCCTCCGGGAAATACTTCAAAATAATTTGCAAACCGCCTTTACAGGCGGTTTTTTTATGACCAAAAGCTCTGAACATAATTTCACTCTCAATTTCGTAACTTTATCTAAACCATAACATATAGCGAAGTGTCCTACGAAAGTAATGCCATCTTAGACAAGCTACCAAAGCACCTTAGACAATATATTAAACCTCAGGATTATAGTGCGTATTCGGCCATTGATCAGGCAGTTTGGCGCTATGTAATGCGTAAAAATGTTGATTACCTAAGCAAAGTTGCCCATACATCATACACTGAGGGATTACAAAAAACAGGGATTTCTATTGACACTATTCCAAATATGTATGGCATGAACCGTATTTTAAAGGATATTGGTTGGGCAGCTGTTGCGGTGGATGGGTTTATTCCACCATCGGCATTTATGGAGTTTCAAGCTTATAATGTATTGGTTATTGCTTCCGACATTCGTCAATTGGAACATATTGAATACACGCCAGCTCCGGACATTATTCATGAAGGAGCTGGCCATGCCCCTATAATCGCCAATCCGGAATATGCGGAGTATTTAAGACGTTTTGGGGAAATAGGGAGTAAGGCTATTTCAAATGCCAAGGATTTTGAATTGTATGAAGCGGTACGGCATTTATCAATAATCAAAGAGGCATCAGGTACCCAAGAAAATGAAATTGTAGCGGCAGAAAAACACATCGAAGAGCTTCAACAAAATATGGGTGTGCCCAGTGAGATTGCCCTAATACGAAACTTACATTGGTGGACTGTGGAATACGGACTGATCGGTCCGTTAGAAGATCCGAAAATCTATGGTGCAGGCTTGTTATCCTCAATCGGCGAAAGTGCTTGGTGTATGACCAAAGAGGTAGAAAAAATCCCATATTCCATTGAAGCTGCACATACCGCATTTGATATTACCAAACCCCAACCCCAATTGTTCGTAACCCCCGATTTTGCCTTTTTGAGTCAGGTTTTAGAGGAGTTTGCAAATACGATGGCCCTGCGTAAGGGCGGTATTAGTGCTATTAAAAAATTAATCAACTCAAGGGAATTGGGCACTATAGAATTAAGTACAGGACTTCAGATTTCAGGGAATTTTGAAATGGTCATTGAACATGAAAACAAACCGGTTTTTTTCCAAACCATTGGCCCAACAGCCCTGGCCTATCGTGAGAAGGAATTGGTGGGCCATGGCATAGACAAACATGCAAGTGGATTTGGCTCACCTATGGGCAAGCTAAAGGGAATAAATATTGCCATTGAGGATATGAGCCCACGAGACTTAAAGGCATATAATATTTACGAAGGGGAAAACATCTCCTTGGAATTTGACGGAAATATCACCATACAAGGTAAAATCATTACAGGCACACGGAATCTTAGGGGGAAAATTATACTCGTAACCTTTAGGAATTGTACTGTGAAACACAAAGACACCGTCCTTTTTAAATCTCATGATGAACTTTACAATATGGCGATTGGCGAGGCTATTGTATCGGCATTCAATGGTCCCGCAGATCTAAACAGTTTTGATTTGGTTACCCATAGGATAACCGAAGCTACTATTAAACCGACAAAGGATGATCGAACAAAGCAACTTGAACAATTATACCAGCAAATAAGGGATTTCAGGAATGGTCAAAACACCATTATTTCTCGAAATAAAGTATTTAAGGAAATCTCCAACAATTTTCGGGAGGATTGGCTATTATGCGTTGAATTGTATGAATTGGCCAAAATGAATCCCGAGATTCAAAAGGAACAAGAATTCGCCTCGGAGATTAAAGCTCACTTGGAAATGGTAAAACGGGAAAATCCTAAGGTCGGACACCTGATTGATGATGGAATTGAGCTTGTGGATAAAAGTTTAGTAACCTAACCATGAAATTATCATGCTGTTTTATCGCCTTCCTTTTCATGACATATGGCTTAACTGCACAATTCACGCCTAATTATGACGAGGCCAAGGTGCCACAATTTCAGGTTCCTGACCCGCTGATCCTCTTTAATGGCAAAAAAGTTAAGAACACCAAAAAATGGGTCAAAAAACGCAGGCCTGAACTTCTTGAATTTTTTGAAAACAAAGTGTATGGTAGCGTTCCTGGCACATTGGATGAGGTTTCGTTCAAAGTCGTAGAACAAGCCAACAATGCCTTGAATGGCCGAGCGATACGTAAACAGGTAGAGGTCGTTTTGATAAAAAACGAACGTTCGCTTCGCTATACCATATTGCTCTATCTACCCAATGATAAATTAAAAACACCCCTATTCCTAGGGTACAACTTTTATGGAAACCATACCATCACAAACGACCCTGAAGTCATAGTCACCAAAGCTTGGAGCAGAAACAATGACCATTTTGGAATAAGCGATCATATGCCCACTCAAAAATCAAGAAGTGTACGTGCCCACCGCTGGGACATTGAAAAAATACTCGATGCAGGTTATGGGTTGGCTACTATATATTATGGTGAGGTAGATCCGGATAAGAATGATCTTTCAGATGGACTTCATGCACTGTTCTATTCAAGTGACCAACAAAGACCAAAAACCGATGAGTGGGGTAGCATTGCGGCATGGGCCTTCGGCTTGAGCCGAGCCATGGATTATTTGGAAGCAGATAGCCAAGTAGACGCCACGAAAGTGGTAGTCTTCGGACATTCAAGATTGGGTAAAGTGGCCTTATGGACTGGCGCCACCGATGTGCGGTTTGCAGCGGTCATTTCAAACAACTCAGGATGTGGGGGAGCAGCACTTTCAAAGCGAAAATTCGGCGAAACCATCGGTAGGATCAATCAAAGTTTTCCGCATTGGTTTTGTGATAATTTTGAGCAATACAATGAAAATGAGGAAGCCCTAATGATCGATCAGCACCAATTATTGGCATTGGTTGCCCCTAGACCCTTATACATAGCGAGTGCCGAAGAAGACCAATGGGCCGACCCTAAGGGAGAGTTTCTT
>CAZHJO010000379.1:0-3521 GCA_964532755.1 uncultured Maribacter sp.
CATCATATGAAATATCTATATAAATCCATTACTCTTTTATTTATTACCCTTGCCTTCCTCTCATGTGGTGATGAAAAAAAGGAAGAGAAAAAGGCAGTTCGCCTTGTAAGTTATCAAGAGGTAGGCTATTTGGGAGGAGAAAGATCACGGACCTTTAGCGGAACCTCCAAAACCGATGAGGTAGTTAATTTAACCTTTAGAAACGGTGGCATTATAACCACCTTTGATATTAAGCTGGGCCAAAATGTAAAAAAGAGGCAGTTATTGGCAAAACTCGACAATGTACAATCGCGTTTAAATTATGAAAATGCTGTTTCCTCACTGAACAGTGCTGCCTCGCAAATGAATACTTCCAAATCAAATTTGGACAGGGTTCGTTCGCTTTATGAGAAAGGAAGCTCCTCGCTAAGTGATTATGAAAGTGCTAAAAACTCTTTTCTTACTGCCAAGGCAAGTCATGAATCGGCTAAACGGACCGTTGACATACAACAAGACCAGATAGGATACGGATACTTATACGCTCCCGCCGATGGAACAATAGCATCTATAAATGCAGAGGTCAATGAATTTGTTAGTGCAGGACAAAACATCGCCGTTCTAAATGTCAGTGGAGATATGGAAATAAGTTTAGGGCTACCGGAGAGCATCATCAATAATGTAAAGCAAGGAATGCCCGTAATTCTAACTTTTCCAGCTCTTGGAGGCAAGACCTTTAAAGGGAGAGTATCGGAGGTAGCCCCTTCTGTCGACAGCAATACCTCTACATATCCTGTCCGGGTAATTATTATTGATCCCACCGAAGATATAAAATCAGGAATGGCCACAAACGTGACCTTTGATTTTGATACTGATAGTAATATGGGAAATATATTAACGGTTCCGGCGAAGTCGGTTGGCGAGGATTCAAATGGAAATTTTGTTTTCATAATTGAATCCGAAGACGGGAAAATGGGAATCGCAAAAAAACAGCCCGTTACAATCGGCGGGTTGACTTCGGAAGGGTTTGAAATAAAAAAGGGCCTTTCCGCAGGACAAAAAATAGCAACCGCAGGTTTACAGACATTATTGAATGGTCAACAAGTACGATTGCAATAAAGAAGTCCGACTCAAAACAACCAACATATGAATTTGACCCAATTTTCCATAGAAAAAAATAGAATTACCTATACTGTACTTGCGGTCATAGTTCTATTAGGGATATCGTTATATCAGTCGCTGTCAAGGGACAGCATGCCGCCCTATACCATTCGGGTAGCGACCATAGTATCACAATTTCCGGGAGCCAGCCCAGAGCGGGTAGAACTATTGGTTACCGATAAATTGGAAAAAGTAGCGCAAGAACTACCCGAATTAAAGGAAGTCAGTAGCACATCACGTACCGGACTATCGATAGTCAGTGTTACGTTAAAGGACATTGTAGAACCTAAAGACTTGCAATCGGTATGGGACAGATTGCGAAGAAAAATCAACGCTGTACAGGGTCTTCCCGATAACATAACCCCTAGTTTAAATGATGATGGCATTGGGGAAGTCTATGGCATTGTAGTCGGTCTAACGAGCGACGGTTTTTCTTATGCCGAAATGAAGGAATATGCAGATGACCTGAAGGATGATCTTATAAAATTGGACAACGCCGCAAAAGTCGAAGTAGGCGGAATTCAGGAGGAACGGGTTTTCGTCGAATTTGATAATGCGCGATTAAAGGAATACGGGTTAACGGCTAGTAGGCTTCAAAGCAGTATTGCCTCAACCAATATTTTGAGTTCTGGAGGACAAATTAATCTAGAGGACGAACGCATTGTGCTGGAACCCACTGGAAATTTTAATGAAGTCGACGATATCAAAAAAACATTAGTGCCTGTAGGGGATGGGAGTCAAGTCGTGTATTTGGAAGATATAACCACTGTTAAAAAGGGGTACATAGACCCTCCCAAGCAAATTGTACAAGTAAATGGCCAAAATGCTCTTTCGTTACATATTTCACTGATTGAAGGTGCGAACATCGTGAAATTAGGTGAAGAAGTTGATGTCGTTATGAAGCAGTGGAAAGAAAAGCTTCCGGTAGGTCTGGAAATCTCGAGATTGTCCTCCTTAGATATTTATGTAGACAATAGTATTGTCAACTTTATCAATAACCTAATGCAGGCTATCGGAATAGTCTTATTGGTCATGTTGGTCTTTTTGGGTTTCAGAACGGGATTTATCATCGCTAGCCTTGTGCCTATAGTAACCATTACGACTTTAATGGTTATGGGTTTAATCGATGTTGGTCTAAATCAGGTAACCTTGGCCGCATTGATTATGGCCTTAGGGATGATGGTAGACAATGCCATTGTGGTCTCTGAATCTATAATGGTTAAAATGGAACAGGGGATTTCGGCAAAAAAAGCAGCTATTGATTCCTGTTCCGAATTATTTACCCCTTTGTTGATTTCAACATTGACCACCTCAGCGGCATTCCTTTCGTTTTACTTGGCAGAATCTATAATGGGAGATATCACCGGACCCATATTTCTTGTCATAACGATTGCCTTAGTCTCTTCATGGTTTATTTCGCTGACGGTAATTACATTGTTTTGTTACTTGTTTTTAAAGATTGGCGTAAATAAAAAAGAAAGTTTCATAGACAAATTGATCAATAAGCTAAAGGTGTATTATAAAGATTTGATACTATTTGCCTTATCGCGTAAGGCTTTGGTTCTTTTAGCAATTTTTGGTGCCTTTATAATTTCGTTGTGGGGTTTTTCCAAAATCGAATTCCTGTTTTTCCCCGATAGTGATCGTAATATGATAACCATAAATATCAACTTGCCCCAAGGCACGAAAATTGAACGGACCCAGGAACTGGTTAGAGAAATTGAAGCGTATATAAAGGATTCATTGCAGGTAACCGAATCCCTGTTAGATGGCGTTTCGGATTGGTCATCGTACATTGGGGAAGGTCCAGAATCCTATGATTTGGGCTATAATCCCGATGAGGCCAACTCAAGTTATGCACATATCCTGGTTAATACTTCCACTGCGACCGTTAATCAGACCCTAATCAATAAATTAGATGCCTTTTCATTAAAGAATTTTCCTAATGCGGATATTAAGGTTGGACCTTTAGGAGCCGGAGGCGGAGGAACCCCTATCGAAATAAAGGTACAGGGCAAAGATCCCGATCAATTGGCATTACTGGCAGAAACTGTAAAACAAAAATTGTTTACCATTTCAGGAACCAAGAACATCAAGGATGACTGGGGGCCTAAAAGTAAAAAGTTTGTGATCGATATTGATCAGAACAAGGCTCAAATGGCAGGGGTAACCAATCAAGACATTGCTACTTCGTTGCAAACGGTTTTAGATGGTTTCAATACAGGTTCTTACAGGGAAAATGATAAATCGATACCCATTGTAATGCGGAGTGACGCTAGTCAACAACAGACATTGGGATCTTTAGAAACCATGAATGTCTATTCCCAGAATTCCGGAAAAAGTGTTCCTTTATTGCAGGTAGCAACTTTGGTTCCACAATGGCA
>CAZHJO010000380.1:0-3518 GCA_964532755.1 uncultured Maribacter sp.
GTCTGCTGCCAAATCAATTCACCGTTGGTATCAGTTTTAATCAACCAAAGGTCATTTTCTCCCATATTGGAAACGACATCAACATCGGAACTTTTAGAATTTCCGGCAATAAGAAAACCTCCATCCAAACTAGTTTGTACCCCTTGTGCCGCATCGAACTGGCTACCACCCAATGTTTTTTCCCAAACAAGGCTGCCATCATCATCAATCTTAATCAACCAAGCATCAGACTCCCCCTTATTGTTCGTAACATCAGTATCTTGGCTGAAGGTATTACCTGTAATAACATAGCCATTATCGCAAGTTTTGGCAATATCATAGGAAATTTCGATTCCCGAACCCCCAAAAGAACGTTCCCAAACCATAGCACCGGTACCTGTAATTTTTACAACCCAAAAATCATAGCTGCCTTTGGTATCGCTTATATCAAAATCATCGCTTTCTGAAAAGCCGGCCATTACAAATCCACCATCATTGGCCTGAACAACTGCATGTGCCCTGTCATTATTGCTTCCTCCAAAATACTTTCGCCATTGAATATTGCCTTGGGCATCAATCTTTGTTCCCCAAAACTCCCCTACACCATGTCGGGTAAGATATTGTCCTTTTTCGTTATACCCATCTGCGCGAGCAGCGGTAATATCCAAAAAACCGATAAAAAAATAGCCGCCATCTTCTGTTTGTATGATATCATATGAATGGTCATGTCCAGAAAAACCAAAACTTTTTTCCCATTCTATAGTACCGGAAGCATCTAATTTTACGATCCAATTGTCATGAAAACCTTCATTATTACTACCATCCCCATCATCGCTCATAGCATAGCCAGTAAGGATATAACCCCCATCGTTGGTCTGTGTCAAAGATTGGCCCCTATCATCTTTGCTTCCACCAAATGTTTTGTTCCATTCCAAATTACCAGTTGCATCTAGCTTTAATAGCCAATAATCATTTACGGCGGTATTCTTACCTACTAAATCACCATCCATACTATTGGAAAATCCTAAAACGGCGTACCCGCCTTCTGAGGTTGCAATAATGGCTTGTGCTGTTTCTTCTCCAGAACCTCCATAGTTCTTGACCCATTCCATTTCCCCGAGAAATTCATATTGATCTTCAGGCTCAAGACTAGTTCTATTTTCGCTGTCTATTGAACAGCCAAAAAAGCACAGTACCATAAATAGTATGATGAAGATTCGCATTATTCTGACTTTTTTATCACAAACAAACCAGAGTTGATGTCGCTAACAACAATCTTTCCGCTTAAGAAATAGGGATAAACGCTCCATACACCTTCAAAACCAGCGCTATTGCTCGACGGGAAAGTATCGAAAAAGCCTTCTTCAGAAATAATTTTGTTGGCAATTTCGGAAATATCCAAAACACGTACCCCAGCTCTATAATTTGCCAGGAAATATTGGTCTCCTTTTACATAACCGTTATGATCAATCGCCGTTGTTTGTCCTGAATACGAAGTATGCAATATAGGGTTATCCAAATCCAATAGGTCGAAAACCAAAGTGCGGGAGTCGAAACCAAAGTTCACCTCATCTAACTCATCACCAAGAATTAAATAGCGTTGGTCTTCGGTGAACCATCCTTGATGGGTATAAGCAAGATTGGAATATCCAAAGGTAGATATCCCCATAGGATTGCCCTTGTCAGTTACATTGACAATTGTTACTTGATTTTCATTGGCACCAACAAATATCTCGGCGCCCACGTAATCCACATCAGGGCCATTGTAGGTAATGACCTGTGCATCATGGGAATAACCGTTTACCCCATAACCACCCGCTGAAATTGGATTCTTCGGGTCTTGTAAATCCACAAAATGAACCCCGCCATTAAATGCGTCATCACGAGCAGTCCCTACAGAATAGGCAAAACCAGTTTCTTCATTGATAACCACATTATGGGCATTACCAAAACCATTATAAAGACCATCATCATTAAAAACTTCAGGTGCATTGGATACATTGCGCAAGCGAGTCAAATCAAAAACCTGCATGCCATGACCATCTGCTTCGGAAACGATATAGGCGTGGTTCTGATATACCTTTATATCACGCCATGAACTAGAGCTCGTGGCAGAAGGAAGTTTACCCAAATACTTAAGATTTTCGATATCGGTTATATCAACAAAGCCGGTTCCGTTGTCAAGACCCATTAAAGCATATTCCTTATTGGTCTCTGGGTCCGTCCATCCCCATACATCATTACCTGCATTTGCACTGAATTCGGAAAGCGAAATACGCCCCAATAAATCATAACCATTGCAAGGGTAAATCCCGGCCATGCCATTTGCACATGGGGTAAATCCGGTCACGGATTCGGCATCTAACTGTTCATCATTTTCAGAAGTACCATCGTCACTGGAACAACCTAATAAAATAAGTGCAAATATAAATAGCAGGTAGAACTTGTACTTTATCATAGCAATGATTTTAGTTCTTTTCTACCAAAGATAAGATTAATATTATATCCCATAGACCTTGTAAAATAGTTTGGACAATTATTGCGTTAAATCCTTTTTGCAAAGGTCCCTGCTTCTTATTTTTGCACAATGCTAGAAAACAAAGATCAAGGAAAAACAGATTTGGAATCATTAGGGGAATTTGGGCTTATTGACCATTTGACCCAACATTTTCCAATTTCCCAAAAATCAACGCTGAAAGGTATTGGCGATGATGCCGCGGTTTTGGATTTTAAAGGGCAGCAAACTCTGGTTTCAACCGATCTCTTGATTGAGGGTGTTCACTTTGATTTGACCTATATGCCCTTGAAGCATTTGGGGTATAAGTCCGTGATGGTAAACCTATCGGACATTTACGCGATGAATGCCAAGGCCACACAAATAACAGTTTCCATTGCCGTTTCGAACCGATTTCCATTGGAAGCCTTGGAAGAGCTTTATGCCGGAATAGCTTTGGCAACGAAAATGTATAATGTTGACTTGGTAGGCGGTGACACCACATCATCAACTACTGGATTGATAATAAGTATAACGGTAATCGGTGTAGCAAAAGCCGATGAAATTGTGTATCGTAATGGCGCCAAAGCAAATGATCTATTGGTAGTAACTGGAGATTTAGGTGGTGCCTACATGGGATTACAGGTGTTGGAACGTGAAAAGGAAGTCTTTAAGGTAAACCCGAACAACCAACCCGATTTAGAGCCGTATTCCTACATCGTGGAGCGGCAATTAAAACCTGAAGCTAGAAGGGATATTCTCGAGTTGTTCGTAAAATTAGACGTCCACCCGACTTCAATGATAGATATTAGTGATGGCCTCTCTTCCGAAATATTGCATTTATGCAAACAGAGCAACGTGGGTTGTAATCTATTTGAGGATAAAATCCCATTAGATCCAACAGTAATTTCCTCTTGTGAGGAATTTAAGATGGACCGTACTTTGATTGCCTTAAGTGGGGGTGAGGATTATGAACTTTTGTTTACTATTGACCAAAAAGAATTCCCGAAAATAAAGGGCAATCCTAACTTAACAGTCGTGGGGC
>CAZHJO010000381.1:0-3507 GCA_964532755.1 uncultured Maribacter sp.
AAATGGGCCATAAAATATTTCATCGAACAATTTCTACAATTCATCCATATTTTTCCCAATAACCGAAAAATAAGGGGTTTTCAGCGATATTCAACCTGTTGTTGCGCACATCTGGGGTTATCTTTATATAACAAGACCCCAAGTCATGAAAGCCATTCTAACCCTATTATTTGTTCTTTTTTTCGGTCTAACTGCGTTCGCGCAAAACACCAATACCAATGATACAGTGGAACCTATTGAAATGGGTGTTATTTTGGATAGTGGGGTTATCACTACTAACGCTACTAAAGAAGTTAAGATTACTACAGAAGAAAGCGTTGCGCGTTTATACAAATTCAAAAACTCACGTGTAAAGAAAGCTTTGGCATTCACAACAAAAAAAGATAAACCAAAATTAGTTTAATAGTAAAATAAACGAACGCTTCCCACAAGCGTATTCTAAAACCTACTTATTATGATACTTTTTATTCTATTGATTCCAGTTGCCTTGTTCATTATAAATGGCATTGTTTTTCCAAAAACGAAAGGCTTTTTGCAGCCTATAAAGTTACCCGTTCAGAAATAAGACTTTAACTAAAATATAAACTCCCTTACGCCACCAGGCAAGGGAGTTATTATTTTTAAATAATTGCTGTTTCCAGATTTTACTCCTTGATTCCTGGTTGTAAAATCTTATAATTGGATTTTTTCTTTTCGGTAGTGACCATATCCTTCACCTCCTTTAGTAATGCTTTGGCATCATAGATGATTCCGTCTTTTATCGTGTACTTTACACCACCTACACGAACAACTTCATTTTCCTTGGTCAATTTAATCGCACCGGTACCATATAGTACTTTCAAATTTTTAAGCGGATTTTCCTCAACTACAACAAAATCTGCCAATTTTCCTACAGTTACGCTACCAATTTTATCGGCCATACCCAAGGCTTCGGCTCCATTTAATGTAGCAGAACGAATAACCTCCATCGGATGGAAACCTGCCTCCCGTAATAGTTCCAATTCACGGACATAAGCAAAGCCATACAGTTGGAATATAAACCCAGAATCAGACCCTGCGGTTACGCGACCACCTCTGTTTTTATATTCATTTATAAAAGTCATCCACAGTTTATAGTTCTCTTTCCAGGCCACTTCTTGTTCTGTTCCCCAATCGTGCCAATAGGATCCATGTGAAATTTTACTAGGTTGATAGAAATCCCATAGAGATGGCAGGGTATAATCTTCATGCCATTCTGCACGTCTTGCACGTTGTAGATCACGACTGGCTTCATAGATATTGAAAGTGGGGTCAAGTGTGAAATCCAAGGTCAGAAGTTCATCCATTACAGCATTCCAATGCTCTGAATAGGGCTTGGCAGCTTGTTTCCATAAGCGGCCTGCCTCTTCAAATCTATGTTGTTCGTTATTGTAATTATAATCGAGCGGATAGTCTTGAACAGTTCTATCTTCAAACAATGCTTCAGGCAGGCCATACCAATGTTCCATCGTTGTTAGACCGGCGCGGGCCGAATGCAGTACGTTCCATCTTGCGACATTCAATTGCGCATGATGGCAGGCCGAACGCAATCCCAATTTTTTGTTTTCCCGTAAAGCCGCATCCATAATCTCTGGTTCAGCCCCGAAAAATTTTATGCCGTCCGCTCCTTTTTTTGCGTTATTCCTAACCCATTCACGGGCCATTTCCGCGGAGGATATTGGTTCGTCATTGCCTTGTCCAAAACCAGTATACGCCAATATTCGGGGAGCAACGATTTCATTCTTTGCACTTCTTCGCTTTAAGTCTAATGTATAGTCAACACCACGTCCGCTAGGTTCACGGACCGTGGTTATGCCATGACCCATCCACAGCCTAAAAACATATTCGAAATCAGCACCTTGGGGGTTTCCACCAATATGACCGTGCATATCAACAAAACCCGGCATTAAATACATCCCAGTACAATCGAGTTCCTTGCCTCCAGACTTTAATTGCGGTCGTTTGTCCTGCATGATGCCTACGCCTGGGTAACCAACAACTTGTATTTTTTTGATGGTATTATTCTCAACTACTATGTCTATAGGCCCCTGTGGCGGAGCACCATTACCGTTTATGAGCATTACCCCCCGAATAATCAATTGGGAGTGGGGACCATCCCCTGAAGCACTTTGGCCTAAGAGGTTTACATTGCACAGGAGCATAGCAGCTAAAAGAATCTTAAATTTTTTCATCTGTAGGGTTTGTATTTGATGTTCTAAACAATTGGTTAATCCCTAGTTGGAACAGTGATTTTATTACCTAAAAATAGCGCATTCAAAAAGAGCCGATTGGTACCATACCATGATCCCCTGAAATTGGGATTGTCAGCAAATAAAATTACCCGACCCGAATCTATTTTACTTACGACCAACGAAGCTGACGGTTTTAGGTATTCTTCCATATTTTTCTCTGTGATGAATCCGTCTATATGGGGGTTTGAAGCATATTTGCCGACTGTGGCATATTCGTTTTTACTTGGTGCCATCCAAACAGTATTGTTTTTATAAACAGGAATAGCCTTGTCATGGTAACCGAAAGCTAGGGGATGTGTAGGATCAATATCCACTTTTAGAATTACCCCACCAATACCTTCCTTACCAAGATTTTCCCGGGCATCGACATAAGGCTTACGAACAATGGCCACGGTTGTGTCTTTTTCAGGTTTGGTCAATTTTTCTTTTACCAGTTTCTTTTCAATGGCCCATTTTGTGGCAGTGCCAATGGTAATTAGTGTATTGCCCTTAGCTACCCAAGACTTGATTTTTGTTATTTGTTTTTCAGTAAAACTATATTTACCCGAAACCATTATCAAAGTCTTGTATTTATCCAAATTTGCCTTGGCGAAATTTCGTATTGGAATTTTCGTAACGGGCATGTGTACACGCGTATCCAATAAATGCCATACTTCACCTGCTTCATAGGAACGTACACCATCACCTATTAGCATAGCGACTTTAGGTTTTTTCAAGGCGCGAACATTACTACTTCCTAAATCTATTCCCTTTAGATTATATCCAGAATTTACCCCATGCATGGGAACCTGATATTTCTTCTGAGCCTTTTGAAGCAGTTGATACACAATATTGGCATCTTTCTTTTGAAGACTAACCGGAATCACCAAGGCACCATAATTGAACGATTTAGCACCTGAACCAACATTGGCGGTAAATGGTTTAAATGAAGAAGAGGCCGTTAGACCGTTTTCCTGAAGGAAATTGAGCACTGCAGGAGCATTATAATCATCCCAATCCACGATATAGGCATAATTGGACCTTTGTACAGGGGAAACATTGACCAAATTATTGGTGGTCGTAATTTTATCACCAGTATTCAAAGAAGTCACAGGAGCATATTTCATATTGTAAAAATTACCTACCGACCATGCTGAAGCATCGTAATAAACGCTGTCCCGATATTTGGAATAGGTCTCGAACATGGTTTGAACCATCCTGTACTGGGATTGTTTTGTAGGCACCACGAATTTATTTC
>CAZHJO010000382.1:0-3501 GCA_964532755.1 uncultured Maribacter sp.
CTTACGCTTGGGTCAAATGCTAAATTCCATAAGGATGTGGAATACTGGGCCAGTGATGGAGAAATAAATTTCAATAATGCCCTAGTGAATGCAGATGCCCAGTTTAATGAAGATCTTAAGGACGAATCAGAATTATCCTTAACTAAGATCGGGATTACTTCATTGAAAAAATGGTTGGTATACATCTTATCTGCATTTTTAGCTATTCTGGCCTTTCATGCCCTCTTTAGAAATGCATTTGCAAGTGCAGTGGAAGCTTTGGAAGACAATTTATTAAAGAGCTTTGGTTTTGGCTTGATCTACCTGATCGGGATCCCAGTGGCCATCCTCCTTGCTTTTCTTATAACAATAGGTCTTCGCCTGGGACTTTTTGCAGCTGCCATTTTTGTGTTTAGCCTGGTGTTTGGCCAGATCATTGCTGCTATTTTGATCGCGTACTATCTGAGGAACAGAAACGACAAGAATTGGGGCTTTTGGCCTGTCACATTCGTGGCATTGGCAATTGCTATCCTATTGCGATTACTCACGATGATCCCATATGCCGGCATCGTGATTGCAATCGTCATTCTATCCGTGACCTATGGCGCACTTACCTTGCAGCTATTTCGGGCTAAAAGACAACGGGATCAAAAATTAGCGGTATGAACAACGTACATCCGAATATAGAGGTATTACAACGACTTGACCTTTCCAATATAGCAGCGTGTGCCAAAGTTTTGGCCAAGGGCTTTGTTTGGCATTATTTCAACCCTGAACTACCTGAGGTACACGGTGATTATCATGGAATTGCAGGCTTTGCCGATTTTTTCAAAAAAATGGCCGACGATACGGCAGGTACATTTACCGTGAATGTGATCTCGACCACGCCCATGGGAGATGAATTGGTGGTAACCCATGTTAAGGACACTATGACACTTAAGGGTAAGCCAATGGAGGTCGATGCCGCGGTCGTTTGGAGCATTGCCAATGGTAAGATCCAGGAAGCCTGGGATATACCCGCGATACATAGTGTAAAATTTGTAGAATCTTAATATAGAAACATGAGAGAATTAGAAAATACTTTAGAAGAAACTTTTCATAAAATCAAACTTATGAATAAACGTCTGCTACTGGCTAAAAGGCCAAAAGGATTACCTGACGAATCAACTTGGCAATTAGAAGAGGAGCCTGTACCAGACATTGGGGAAGGAGAGGCCTTGATCCAAACGGAATATATATCAATTGACCCTGCCATGCGAGGCTGGATCAGGGATGCAAAATCATACATGCCTCCTGTACCAATTGGAGATGTGATGCGCGCTGCTAGTGTGGGTAAAGTCATTGCCTCCAATAACCCGAATATAAAAGTAGGTGACTATTATACAGGATTGGGTGGTGTGCAACAATATATGGTGACAGATGTTAAAGGCTTGTATAAGGTTGATCCGAATTTGGCGCCTTTGCCGACATATCTTAGTGTATTGGGAATGCCAGGGTTTACCGCTTACTTCGGATTGCTAAAAATAGGGCAACCAAAAGAGGGCGAAATAGTGTTGGTCTCCGGTGCTGCAGGTGCCGTCGGAGGTACGGTCGGCCAAATAGCAAAAATCAAAGGCTGCCAGGTCATTGGTATTGCTGGAGGAAAGGAGAAATGCGATTACATAGTCAAACAACTTGGCTTTGATGGCGCCATTGATTATAAAAATGATGATATCAAGGAACGGTTGAATGCATTATGCCCAAACGGCATCGATGTGTATTACGATAATGTCGGAGGGGACATACTGGATATCGCCCTCACCCACATCAACAGGAAGGCGCGAATCGTGATTTGTGGTGCCATTTCGCAGTACAATAAGAAACCCAAGGGACCTGATAATTATTACTTATTGTTATCCAACCGGGCTAAAATGGAAGGCTTTGTTGTCATAGATTTCGCCAAGGACTACCAGACTGCTTCCATGCAAATGGGTCAATGGATGAGTGAGGGAAAATTGAAATCCAAGGAATTCATTGTTGAGGGCATAGAGAATTTTCATGAGGCATTCCTAAGGTTGTTTTCGGGAGAAAAATTGGGTAAACTGGTCCTGAAAGTCGCATGATGCTCTTGGGGAATTGCCCAAGTTTAAATTATTTATTGGTAACGAGGTGATTCCGGGATATTCTAGGTTCCAATCAAACAAAACCGTCCATTCTTGAGAAACATAAGCCTCTTGATTTTCAAGAGGCTTTGATTTGGATAAAGGTATTCATTGCTGCATTAACTTCTGTCCAGTAAATGCATATTGGCTCCATTTAGGTAAGGGATGAAACCTTGAGGCTTGCACATCCCTGAACAATCGCTCCAATTCAAAGGATCTGTAGAAACTCTGACCACCAACTAAGTCCATGGTCTGACTGACCACATCAATACAGGTATTTGAAACATTGGTTTTTAAACTTAATATATGCACGGAATTATCATGTTCCAGTGCAAAATTGAGATCTTTGGTGATGCCGACCATTGCTTCCCATTGGGTTTCTACACTGATAAAAGCGTTATATAGTTTACCGAGACTGAACTTGATATGTTCCTGATTGTATTTATCAGCCTTTGCCTTGGCAATGGCAATATTCTTTGCCTTTTCGGCAATACCAACGTAAACTGACATTATCAATGGCATGGCAACGGTCAAGACTACGTTCCAAACGGGATGAAACTCATCTCGATATCGTTCAAGGGCTATGGCTTCTTCCGGTACGAAAACATCCTGGAATAACAAGGTATGGGAGCCAGTGGCACGCATGCCCAGTACATTCCAATCGTCAAAAGTTGAAACACCCTTGCTCTTGAAATTCACAGGAAAATGCAACACTTTCCATTCGTTGTTTTCATTTAGATAAGGAGCACTGGTAATGGCAATATCACCAACTACGGATTGACTTGCAAAATGCTTTTTTGCATTCAGGATATAGCCGCCTTCCACTTTTTTCATTTCTCCATTGGAGCCTAACCAGTCTTTGGCTCCGGTACTTACCAAGACAAGCTGGTTACTGACTATGTTTCTCAATAGGTCTTCGCCAACGCCTTTGTGCTTGTATTTCCATACGGATGCTGCCACTAAATGCTGATGCATCGAAAAGGCTAAGGCTGTTGAAGCGCAATACTTGGCCATATTCTTTATGAATCCACACATTTCTGAATATGATATCCCTAAACCACCTAGTTCTTTAGGTATCAAGGCAGAGAACAGCTCATGTTTTTTAAGATCTTCATAGTTCTCATAGACAAAACGGCCGTGTTCATCATTGTTTTTTGCCCTTGATGAAAAGGTAGTTCCTAATTGCTGAATCAGTTTGTCGTAGTCGATTCCTGCTGTTCGAGTAGTTTCCATTTGTTGCTGATTTAAGATTATGCTGCAAATATCCTCCTTACTGGGAAGTTGCGATTTCCTTAAACGTCCAAAAACTTTGCTAAAAGGTCCAAATCAATGAAATCCAGAAGGATATGAATCGTTTTCCTTAAATTTGAGTATGACGATA
>CAZHJO010000383.1:0-3498 GCA_964532755.1 uncultured Maribacter sp.
CTTGGTATAAATGTTAATTTTTAAATAAAAAAAAATGAAAAAAATATATATATTAATGGGAATGTTGCTGTTGATAACTGCATGTGATAGTGATTTGGATCAATTCCCACCTAATATTGCCAGTTCAGATTCCTTATCAGATTTTGAGGGTGTTTTGAATGCAGCATATTACTATCAGCTGGGCACGGTTACACCAATGGCGGTAATGGGTGAATTTAGAGCTGACAATGCTTTTATGTTCGAAGAACCATATCCGGCATTTGATAGATACAATAGTGATTTAACCGACATGGAAGATCAATTTTTTGGTCCTTTCTATACGGCTCTGTTCAAGTCAATATTAAGTGTGAACAATGTAATTGAAAATTCCACCGATGCTACAGAAGTTGGTGAAGCTAAATTTTTAAGGGCTTTGTCTTATTTTAAACTGGTACAGGTTTTTGGTGATGTTACAATAAATTTATCTTCAGCTCCAGACCTAACGGATACTTCTATTTTAGTAAGGCAACCGGCAACCGATGTTTATAATAGCGTGATCATTCCTGATTTACAAGATGCAATAGCGGTTTTAGGTACTGAAATAGTAGATGGAAGAGCATCAAAACTCGCAGCTCAAGGTTTATTAGGGAAAGTATATGCTTCCATGGGCAATTATAGTAGTGCGGAAACACATCTAGCCGCTGTTGTAAACGGGGCTGCTGCTGCTGGCATTAGTTTAAAAGCCAACTTTAATGAGATTTTTGGTGCGGCAAACGAAGTTGGGAACTCTGAAATTATATTTTCAACCCAAATATCTAGTTCTATAGTAGATGAATATTCTTTTGCTTCTCGTTTTTGGAACTGGTTTGTTGGGGACGATTCAAAATCTGATTTCCCGGTAGACCAAGATTTAGTAACTGCTTTTGATGCTAGCGATGCCAATGGTGGAGGTACCGATTTAAGAAGGGCCGTAACACTTGCTGAAGCGGGAACAACGGCCATAAAATTTCCAAAAGAAGGAGGTCTAGGTGCCGAACACGACTGGATAGAAATGAGATTAGCGGACATTATTCTGTTATATGCAGAAACACTGAATGAAAATGGTGCTCCAGCTTCAACCGTACTGCCTTTATTGGATGACATAAGAACACGAGCAGGCTTAAACAGTTTAACTGGAACCGTAAGCTCACAAGCGGATGTTAGACAGGCTATTCTAGATGAAAGAAGATTGGAGTTGGCCTTCGAAGGACACAGATGGTTTGATTTGGTTAGGACCGGAGCGGTTGATGCGGAAATGGGGGAAACGATTAATAGCAATTATCACGTGTTTCCTATTCCGGTCTCAGAGATACTTGCCACCGATGGTGTGATTACGCAGAATCCCGGGTACTAGTAGATTGGTATTAGTTGATCATTAATGCTAATAAAATATAGGTTAGTTGTTTGAGTTAGTTTTTTGTTTGGCATACCGGCCCAGTATTGGGCCAGTATGGCAATCAAAAGGATAACTTGTTCAGGTAAGCAACATGATGTATTACAATAATTTTTTTGCTGAGCTTATTTTATTAAATTTAACAAACCAATCTGGTTAACCAATTTAAGATAAGATTATTAACGTACTATGAAAATTGAAACCCTCACAAAGGCTGAAAATAGGAACGCTCAGAAAGCGATAATTTCCAAAATTCGGGACTTGATTAATTATAAAAATTTAGAACCGGGAGATAAGCTTCCATCAGAACGCATGTTATCTGAGAAATTTGGGGTAAGTAGGGGTAATCTTAGGGAGGCCATTCAAAAACTGGAGTATTATGGCATATTAAAATCCAGGCCCCAGAGTGGTACATTCATAGCCAATATAGGCCCAGTTGCCATGATGGGTATGTTGGAGGATATACTTAGATTGGATGAACCCGATTTTAAAGCATTGGTAGAAACAAGGATTTTGCTTGAGTTGAAAACATCAAGTTTGGCGGCTTTGCGCAGAACGGATGAGGATTTAGCTCAAATGAAGAACGCACTTGAAGCTTATAGTAAAAAGGTCTTGAATGGGGAAGATGCCGTACAAGAGGATTTATTATTCCATTTATCAATAGCCAAAGCTAGTGGCAATAGAACTATGAATACTTTTATGTTGATAATTACGCCTGAAATTATTACCAATTTTGAAAAATACCATGTTTGTGATGAAAATCAGGCATTCGTGGGAATACAGGAGCATAAGGAAGTTTATGAGGCTATTGAAAAACAAGATCCAAAACTGGCGAGGGAGAAAATGAAAGTACATTTTAAAATGCTATACCAGTATTGTTACAATAAGGATATAACAGAATAAATTGGGAAAAGATAAAATTGCACGGTTTTGTCTTTTGCATTGAATATAAGAGGGAAATAAATACTTAGAATACTTCATATAGAAGTTGCCTGCAAAAGCGACACCGATTTCTATATAACCAAGTAGACTTTAAGTATGTCGGAACAATATATCTTCATGGTCTTTTAAAAGGCAACAGGTTATTGATTATTACGATTTTTTCCTTTGACTAAACCAAACATTATGAAAGTTAAAGGATTAAGATGGTGGATAATTGGGTTAATTTTTTTGGCTACAGTTATAAATTATATAGATAGAACTGCACTTGGTATTATGTGGGGAAGTGAAGACCTTGAAGGTTCAATTTCCAATTCATTAGGTCTTACAAAAAGCGATTACGGTAATATTCTTAACATATTTATGGTTGCCTATGCTTTAGGGCAACTTTTCTCAGGTAAAATATTTGATAAAGTAGGTACAAAAATAGGGTACCTTTTGAGTATAGGGATATGGAGTTTATCTACGGTACTTCATGCAACGGTAACAGGTTTTAAATCAATTGCTTTTTTTAGAACTACTCTAGGTATTTCTGAAGCTGGGAACTGGCCAGGAGCTGTAAAAAGTAATGCGGAATGGTTTCCAATAAAAGAAAGAGCTATAGCACAAGGGCTATTTAATGCTGGGGCTTCCATAGGATCAGTTATAGCCCCTTTGCTAATAGCAACCTTATATGTTGCTTACGGATGGAGAATCACATTTGTAATTGTTGGAGGTATGGGATTGTTATGGATTATACCTTGGTTGATTATAAATAAAAAAGGGCCTAAAAAGCACCCTTGGATCACTGAAGAAGAACGACAATTTATCGTTGAAGGGCAAAGTGAAGCAGATCGTAATGAAACGGAGGATACAAAAGGAAAATCTTTAACAGAGATACTTTCATTTAAGGAATCTTGGGCTGTAGTTGTTGGTAGATTCTTCTTAGAGCCCATATGGTGGTTATTTGTTGGATGGATGCCAATTTATTTATTTGATGTCTATGGCTTTAATGTAAAAGAAGTAGGCATGTTCTTATGGGTGCCATATGTAGGTGCAGCTCTGGGTAGTATTGCAGGAGGATATGTATCAGGAAGAATTATTGCCAAATCAAATTCAATTGATAAGGGTAGAAAACTAACAATTTTAATTGGAGGAATTATCATGTT
>CAZHJO010000384.1:0-3479 GCA_964532755.1 uncultured Maribacter sp.
AGTCATGACCTAAGAACACCTTTGAATACCATTACAGGTTATACCGAATTGATTGAGGGTACAGGACTTATGGGTCCACAAATGGATTATTTGACAAATGTGAAATCAGCCTCACGGTACGTAGAAAGGTTAGTGAACGACCTCTTGGATTTTTCCAAACTAGAAGCAAAACGGATAAAAATTGAAAAAAAACCGTTCGTCCTTTCACATCTTCTAAGGGAAACTGCCGAAAATCTAAAAGAAATACATAACAACAAACCCATTGAACTAATCCTTCAAATTGATAAAGAACTAGACCATTCCGTTTTGGGAGACCCTCTTCGCATTCGTCAGATAATCACAAATCTTATTGGTAATTCCTATAAGTTTACCAAAAAAGGGTTTGTAAAAATAGAGGCTACTTTAACACCGGGTACAGCCAATTCCTGTGAAGCAATAATTAAGATAATCGATAGTGGTATCGGTATTAAAAAGGAAAAACAAGAACTGATCTTTAATGAATTCATACAAGGCGATACTAATACTGAAAACAAATATGGCGGTTATGGTCTAGGGCTGACCATTTCCAAAAAATTAACAGAACTTCTCGGTGGTACCCTGTCCCTTGAGAGTGAAGAAAATAAGGGCAGTACGCTTACGCTGTCCGTACCTCTAGAGGTCTCCGAAATCGCCATTAATCTTATTAGAACCGAGATATTAAGGTCCAAGAAGGAACTTTCAATCTTAATCCTGGACGATGACCCCTCCATGTTACGGTTACTTGAGGATGTTTGTGAAAGTCTACAAATAAAGGCACATGTATTCTCTAATTTTGAGGCCATCAAGGAAAATATGGGAATAGTCTATGATGCAGTTCTGACGGATATACAAATGCGCAATATTACTGGGTTCGAGGTCTTGAAAAAACTACGGTCCGAACGATATGAACACTATGGTAACCAGCCAATCATTGCTATGACCGGGAGGCGAGACCTGACAGCAAAGGATTATGCCAAAACCGGTTTTACCGGAATGTTACAAAAACCATTTTCCAAGACCAGGTTTATAGAAGTTTTACAACAATTGTTTCCAGATCATTTTTATTCAAAAAATGGCCGAAAACACCTAAAAAAGGTCGAAATCAGTTCAAATTTGTTCGATTTAGAGATGATTTCACCATTTTTAAACAATGATAAGGATGCCATCTCTGAGGTGTTGAATACTTTCCTATCGGATACGGGGATCAACTTAAATGAACTAAAGGTGAAAATGGAGCATAAGGACCAAAAGGCCATAAACAACATTGCGCATAAAATGTTGCCTATGTTCCGCCAGCTCAAAAGCCAGGAAATTGTTCCTATCCTTGAAGATCTTGAACAGCTTTCCCCAAAACAATTGGAGGCAAAAGAATTAATGGAGATCTATTTGCAATTGGAAAACAAGATTGCTGCCCTGCAATTGGCCATACAATCTTTTTTGACTATAAATCCGTCCTGAATTATTTCACAGGAACGCAAAATCAAGATTTTGTCTCCATATGAAGCATTTTTCGGGCTGCATGGCAAGGCTACGATATTAGAATAAGACAGAATAGGAGTGTTCAAAGGAATTTTGCAGGAAATCATAATAACTCAAAACAGGTTCTATAAGTCCAAATCATAACTGTTGATCTTATTGTATAGCGTTTTCCTAGTGACCTTAAGCAATTTAGCAGCTTTTGATTTGTTGAAATTTGTTCGTTTCAAGGCGGCTATAATCCGCTCCTTTTCAAATTCCGATTTAGATAAAGTTTCCTTTAATGTGTCTTTAAGATGGGGTTGGATAACTTCTTTGGGAAGGGAAGCAATTTGTACCTCATTGTCCACCGTCAACAATACGGCCCGTTTTATCACATTTTGCATTTCTCTTAGATTACCGGGCCAACGATAGTGTTTAAAGGCATTCAAAACATCACCGGAAAAGCCATCTACCCTTTTGCCCAAACTCTTATTGGCCTTGGTCAGAAAAAAATCGGCAAATAGGAACAGGTCATCCGTACGCTCTTCCAGAGAGGGAATATGTATTGAAAATTCATTTAACCTATGGTATAGATCTTCCCTAAATGTTCCGTTTTCGACGGCATCGGTAAGGTCTTCGTTGGTTGCGGTAATAATACGTACGTCCACATTTATTTCCTTGGTGCTCCCCACCCGTTTAATTTTTCTTTCCTGCAATGCACGTAGAAGCTGAATCTGGTTTCCGTACGAAAGGTTTCCTACCTCATCTAAAAACAATGTTCCTTTTTTGGCTGCCTCAAAATTGCCCATTTTATCTTCCATTGCCCCTGTAAAGCTTCCTTTCACATGACCAAAAAATTCGCTCGTTGCCAACTCCTTGGGGATAGCACCGCAATCTACCGCTACGAATTCAAAATCCTTTCGAATACTCTGGTCATGAATGGCCCTGGCTACAACTTCCTTACCCGTACCACTCTCACCAGTAATCAGGACAGACATGTCAGTTGGAGCGACCAATCTGATGTAATCGTCCAATTTCCTTGAAGCCTCACTTATGCCTGTAACGATTTCAGCTCCGAGAATTTTCCTATCCTCACTAAGCTTTTCCTGTTCCATCCCATCTTTCGAAAAAAGATCCGGCGGTTTTGTCCTTAACGCATTTGCGATGACCATTACAATTTCATCTGGCGTAAACGGTTTTGAAATATAATCATATGCCCCCTTTTTCATTGCTTTTACGGCTGTTCCCACCTCGGCATAACCTGTCATAACAATCACAGGGATTTTTGGATTTATTTTTTTGATGTCAGAAAGTAATTGAATACCATCAGAGTTCGGAAGTCGTAAATCGGTCAGGACTAAATCGAAATCCATGTTATTCAATTTGATCTTGGCATCGGGAACGGTAAAACTGATTTGAACTCCGTACCCATTTTTGGTCAAAAATTTCTGTAGCATTTGACCAAAGGCAGTATCATCCTCAATTATCAAGATATGGGGCATAGTATCTTCCTTGTTCTAGGTATCTACGTAAAAATACCTTTGGAAGGCCCACTACTATCTCTAAAAATTATCTTAAATATCAAAAAAAAATCGTTTCTTGGCAAAAGCTTCACTCAACCTGAAAAGCTGTCTATTGTACGTTGGTTTTGGCCTTTACTAAAAGATATATGCATCCTCGTCCAAAACAAGAATAATATTTCGCAATAAAGGTAAGGGGATGTACAACGACATCCCCTTTGACCAAACCAACCTGATACAAAACCAAATAACTCAAAACTTTATATTTGAATCCAATTACCGTCTTCATCGGCATATAATGTTCCAGATGTGCCATCTTCCAAGGTAACTTCCAATTTGTATTGTTTTGCTTCATTCACATAGGCTTTGCTAATGGTTGCAGTGGGGTAATCTTTCGCCAAAACCGCGGATACCGCTTCGGGAAGTTCGCTGATAGCAATTTCCGCAAAATCGTCTTGCGCTGCAACAAACTCAGTTGCATCC
>CAZHJO010000385.1:0-3469 GCA_964532755.1 uncultured Maribacter sp.
ATTGATATCAATTGCGATGTAGGCGAGGGTGTGGACAACGAAGCGGAATTGTTACCCTTGACTTCCTCGTGTAATATTGCCTGTGGAGGGCACGCAGGAGACGACGAGTCCATGGCGCGGGTTGTGAAATTGGCCAAACGGTTCAACGTGCGAATAGGTGCCCATCCTTCATATCCGGATAGGAAAAATTTTGGAAGGATTTCAATTGGTTTTGAATCCAATGAGTTGGTGAGCATTATACAGGCTCAAATAGCTAGCTTGGAAAACATTGTTGCCAAGGAACAGATTTCACTGCACCACATTAAACCGCACGGTGCTTTGTACAATGATTTGGTAAAGAATGAAATATTGGCTGATTTGTTTTTAAAGGCCATCGCTTCGTATAGAGAGACCACAGTCCTATATTGCCCATCGGGTTCCGTGATTGCCCAAAAAGCCATAAAACAGGGTTTTAGGGTGAAGTTCGAAGCATTTGCGGATAGAAGCTATAATCAGGATTTGAGTTTGGTCTCTCGTAAGTTGCCAAATGCCGTTTTAGATGAACCGAAGAAGGTCTTGGATCATTTGATCAATATGGTGATTCGAAATAAGGTGGTTACGATCTATGGCAAAGAATCGGATATTGAAGCTCAAACGTATTGCTTGCATGGCGATACACCCAATGCATTGCAAATATTAACGTACCTTTCCCAAGAATTGCCCAAAAAACAAATCTATATTCAAAAGTGACGAATTATCCCATTTCAATACGACCTTTTGGCGAGCATGCGATTTTAGTGGAATGGCCCAATAAAGTAGATGAGGATATTTTGAGGGATATTCTTCAATTCAGTTCACATCTAAAGCTTGAATGTCTCGATTCCAAAGAATGGGAACTGGTTTCAGCATATAATTCCCTTACGCTGATCCAAAGAAAAAAAAGAATCAATTTCGAGCCTTATAAAAAACAATTGCAAACTTGGTATTCTGAAAGGGAAAGTACCCAACAAAAGGATAAATATTTATGGAAACTTCCTGTTTGTTATGATTTGGATTTCGCTATTGATTTGGAAGAAGTCGCAAAAGAACTGGGAACATCTGTTGAGAAAATCATCGAAATGCATACGTCCCATATTTATACGGTCTTCGGTATAGGATTTTTACCGGGGTTTATGTATTTGGGAGGCTTACCAGAATCTTTGGAAGTTTCGAGGAGGGCTGAACCAAGGACAAAGGTTGCCAAAGGCGCTGTTGGCTTAGCTGGCAAGCAAACAGGTATTTACCCTCAAGAATCTCCTGGGGGCTGGAATATTATTGGAAATTGCTCCGTTCCGATTTTTGATGCCCATAGGGATGAGCCTTGTTTAGTGAATGTTGGCGATAAAATACAATTCTATTCAATTTCCAGAGCGGAATACAAGCTTCATAAGATTGAAGGTGAAGTTGGAATTTATCAATTTGAAAAATTAAAATGGGATGCTTAAGGTCCTTAAATCCGGTTTCTATGCTACCCTCCAGGATGAGGGGCGTTTCGGGTATCGCGATATGGGGGTGCCGGTTTCTGGTGTGATGGATGTAAGTACGGTACGTAGGGCAAATAGACTCTTGGAAAATGAAGAGGACGCATCTGTTTTAGAGATTACAATGACGGGGCCTACACTTCAATTTGAGCTTGACACTTTTATTGTTCTCGCCGGTGCCGAGATGTCCGTAACACTGAATAATCATCCCATATACAATTACAAAGTATATAAGATCAGTGCAGGGGACCTTCTTTCATACGGAAGATTGACCAAAGGAATTAGAGGATATTTGGCCCTAAAAGACGGATTTAAAACCGACAATATCTTGGGAAGTCAATCCCAATACTTTCCAATTACTTCCACAGGGAGCTTAAAGGATGGGGATGAATTGGAGTATTTGGAAGTGAGTTCGTTTGTCCCCAAAATATCAGAGCTAAAAATTGAACCACTGTTAGGAGAAACTGTACTTGAAGTCTCTAAAGGTCCGGAATATGGGCTATTGGACAACAATCATTTGGAAAATCTTTTTTTTAAAGAGTTTTCTGTTGCAAAAGATTATAATAGAATGGGGTACCAGTTTGAAGAAAAGATCAAAGGGCATAAATTATCAATGTTGACCTCTGCCACCTTGCCAGGAACTGTGCAGTTGACCCCTTCCGGTAAATTGATAGTGCTCATGAAAGACGGTCAAACAACTGGAGGTTATCCTAGAATTCTCCAGTTATCGGATAAGGCCATTTCTACTCTTGCCCAAAAGAAATTTGGGGATAAGGTTACTTTAAAACTATTTTAAACTTTTCTGTAGACCTCTTCAAAAGGTACTCTGAATCTTGGCCCATAAATTCCTTTTTTGTCGCGAACACCACAGGCTATGACCATGTTGATTTCTGCTCCTCGTGAAAGGCCTAAAACCTTTTTAATTCTATGTGTGTCACTACCTTCCATAGGGCATGTATCATAACCTATGGCAGCCATACTGATCATAAAATTCTGGGCGGCCAACCCAGCACTTTTATGGGCTACTATTCGCATATCAGAATTACGTACCTGTCGATAGATAGGTCTAAACAAACCAACAATTTGAAAGATGCAGTACTTAACACCTCCGATGATTCCCAAAAAGTCGGTATATAAGGTAGGGATCAACTTCTTATAATAGTTAAGCGCAAACTTGTCTCGTTGGGTATATTGATCCAAAGGTTTGTCGGCAAAACTAGCTTGTATAAAATCCAAATTGGCCTCTGCCCGTTTCTTCCAAAGGTCTTTTCTTGTTACCACCACTACTAATTGTTTGGCTGTTTTCGAAGCGGGTTGGTCAAAACAAGCTTTTGAAAGTTCTACAAGTTTTTCATTGTTGGTAATATGGTAAAACTCCCATAACTGTAAATTGCTACTGGTCGGGGCCAAAGAGGCGTTTAACACACACTGACGGACTTTTTCATCGTCCAATGGAACATCTTCTTTGTAAATACGAACAGAGCGCCTGTATTGAATAGCTTCGGTAACTGTTTTTTCATTCCGCTAAAATAAGTGTTTCACCGTTTTTACCAACTTCATTGGCAAATTATATGGCGGGTAGCGCAGAGGCGCATCGAGCCAATTCGCTTTTTTAATTATGGCTTTTTTATGCGAAAAAATATCAAAGGATGTTTTCCCATGATATGCCCCTATGCCACTGGCACCAACCCCACCAAAAGGGAGCTTCTTATTGGTAATCTGAATCACAGTGTCATTAATGGCCCCTCCACCAAAGCTATAGGAAGTAATAATTTTTTGCTGGAATTTTTTATTGTTCGAGAAAACGTAAGTCGCCAAGGGTTTTCCGTAGTTCATAATATGCTTTTGAATATCATCTTCGGTTTCATACGCAATGATTGGCAGAATAGGACCAAATATTTCCCCATGCATTAGGTTACTGTCCAATTTGGGTTCGTTGACCAGCGTAGGAGACAAATAGTTGTCCTCAT
>CAZHJO010000386.1:0-3454 GCA_964532755.1 uncultured Maribacter sp.
AATTATAGCGTTAAAAAAATATAAAGAGGATCAAAAAGTCTTACGAATACCAACACTATAGCTTATGGATTCAAAATTGAAAAAGTTAGAAGATAGAGTAGCTTCGGCCCATATAGGCGGGGGCAAACGGAGAATAGATAAACAGCATGCCAAACAAAAACTAACGGCTAGGGAACGAATCAAATATTTGTTGGATGAGGCTTCCTTTGAAGAGATGGGAGTATTGGTCACGCATCGTTCTACCGATTTTGGAATGGAAAAGAAGTTATATTTTGGTGACGGTGTAGTAACGGGTTACGGAACCATTGATGGACGATTGGTTTATGTATATGCCCAGGATTTTACCGTATTTGGAGGTGCCTTATCAGAAACCCATGCGGAAAAAATATGTAAAGTGATGGATTTGGCCGTTAAGGTCGGAGCACCAATAATCGGATTAAATGATTCGGGAGGTGCACGTATTCAAGAAGGGGTACGCTCTTTAGGGGGGTATGCCGATATTTTCTATAGAAATGTTCAGGCTTCAGGTGTAATTCCACAACTATCGGCCATTATGGGTCCTTGCGCCGGAGGTGCGGTATATTCTCCTGCAATGACCGATTTTACCTTGATGGTGGAGGAATCAAGCTATATGTTCGTAACGGGCCCTAATGTTGTGAAAACCGTAACGAATGAAGAGGTCACTTCAGAAGAATTGGGAGGGGCCAATACCCATGCGACAAAATCAGGGGTAGCCCATTGCACATCAGCAAATGATATTGAATGTATGGAGGATTTGAAAAAATTGCTGAGTTACCTTCCTCAAAACAACAAGGAACTTGCTAAAACCCTACCTTATGAATTAAAAGACGAAGTTAGGGATGTTTTAAAGGATATTGTTCCCGACAGTTCTAACAAACCTTATGATATGCACGATGTCATTAAGGGAATTATTGATGAGGATTCGTTTTTTGAGATACATAAGGATTATGCAGAGAATATCATAGTTGGTTTTTCAAGATTAGGCGGCAGAAGTGTGGGTATAATCGCAAACCAACCTATGTTCCTTGCCGGTGTACTTGATGTTAATAGTTCAATAAAGGCTGCTCGTTTCACTCGTTTCTGTGATGCATTTAATATTCCTTTGTTGGTATTGGTCGATGTTCCGGGATTCTTACCAGGAACTGATCAAGAATGGAATGGTATTATTGTACATGGCTCAAAATTGTTGTATGCCCTAAGTGAGGCAACCGTACCTAGAGTGACCGTGATTACGAGAAAGGCTTATGGTGGTGCCTATGATGTAATGAACTCCAAACATATTGGTGCAGACTTTAATTATGCATGGCCTTCCGCTGAGATTGCCGTTATGGGAGCCAAAGGTGCAAGTGAGATCATTTTTAGGAGGGAGATCATGGACGCTGATGATCCTACTGCTAAGTTGGCTGAAAAAGAAGCCGAATATGCGGAGAAGTTCGCCCACCCATATAGAGCTGCACGACGGGGATTCATTGATGAGGTAATTCGACCAGAAAACACCAGGCGCAAATTGATCAAGACATTCAGCATGCTTGAAGGTAAGGAAATAAACAAGCCAGACCGTAAGCATGGAAATATTCCATTATAAACCAAAAATAGCTAACTCGATTGGGCCTCATGTATGCTTTGCAACATGGGGTCTTTTTTTTGAATAAAATTGGCTTTATAACACGTATGGAATAAAGTGATTAGCTACATTTGCCGAATGCAAAATGAAAATGTAAAACCCAATTTTGAGTTTGTGGCCCTTATGGCGGCATTGATGTCAATAGTGGCCCTGGCGATAGATGCTCTATTGCCAGCGATTGCAAAGATTGGTATTTCTATAAATAGTCTGGATGCTACTGACAATCAATTGTTGATTACCATGATATTTTTGGGATTGGGTGTCGGACAATTGTTTTTTGGCCCTTTATCTGATTGCTATGGCAGAAAACCGGTCGTATATGTGGGATTTGTTGTTTTTACTACAGCAAGTATAATTTGTGTCCTGGCACCTTCATTGGAATTGATGATAATGGGCAGAATTCTTCAAGGTATTGGTTTATCTGCCCCTAGGACTATTTCTATATCCATAATTCGCGATACTTATAGCGGTGATTATATGGCAAAAGTGATGTCTTTCGTTACCGCGTTTTTTATTTTAATTCCGGTTGTGGCCCCTGCCATTGGCAAGGCCATTATGGATGTTTTTGGCTGGGAAGCGATTTTCTACCTTCAATTGTTGTTCGCCTTGGTGATTGGTATTTGGTTTTGGAGAAGGCAACCCGAGACTTTACATCCCGAATATAAGATTCCGTTTTCAAGCCATGTTTTTATTGATGGATTGAAGGAGCTAGTTAAGTATAAGGATACTTTGGCGTTTACGGTCGTATCAGGACTTATTACAGGTTCTTTTTTGGTGTATCTAAGTGCCTCGCAACATGTTTTTGAAGGGCAATATGGCTTGGAAGATGAATTTCCATATATTTTCGCAGGTCTTGCTATCTCAATAGGTTTGGCCACTTTCTTGAACGGTACATTAGTATTAAGGTTTGGGATGCGAAAGCTCGCCTTTTCGGCCCTTGCCTTTTTTAGTGGTTTTGCAATTTTATATTTGATTCTTTTTTGGAATTCCAGTAATCCTAGTTTAATCGTATTGATTGGGTTTTTATCGGTACAATTCTTTTGTTTGGGATTTGTTTGGGGAAACATTCGGTCTATAGCGATGGAACCTATAGGGCATATAGCGGGAATTGGTGCGGCTATTACCGGCTTTATTTCAACAGTACTGTCAATTCCTATTGCTGCATACGTAGGAAGTTTTGTTCAAGAAACAGTATTACCTATGTTCATCGGTTTAGCTATATGTGGGCTACTTTCGCTTGGAATTTTTATAATTATGGGAAGACAGGCTTCAAAACAATCTAAGCTTATTGCCTAGATAATTATACGAAAAGAAACCGCTCCTTAGTCAAACTAAGGAACGGTTTCATAGGTTTTTAATTATTAAAACTAATTTGGATTATAGGGCATTCTTCTTGATTTCCTCAACAACTTCAGGATTCAATAAGGTACTGATATCCCCAAGATCGGAAGCGTCCTTGCCTGCGATTTTCCGTAAAATACGTCGCATGATCTTTCCGCTTCTTGTTTTAGGTAGTCCAGGAACAAATTGAATTTTGTCCAATTTGGCAATTGGCCCAATATGCTCAGTGATCTGTTGATTGATTTCCTTACGGAGATCATCCTTTTCACGCACTTCACCAGCTTCTTTAAGGATGACATAGCCATAAAGGGCATTTCCTTTTATATCATGTGGGAAACCAACAATAGCCGATTCGGCAACCGCTGGGTGTTCGTTGATCGAATCTTCGATTGGTGCCGTACCTAAATTATGACCTGAAACAATGATCACATCATCAACCCTACCGGTAATTCTGTAATACCCAACAGC
>CAZHJO010000387.1:0-3450 GCA_964532755.1 uncultured Maribacter sp.
TTAAAGATACTATTAATCATGAAAAAGCTTTTAATAAACTGTCGGTGATTTAAAGTAATATTGATTCTTACTGGGAAAAAGGAAGTTCGAATGCCAATCCACAAATAAGATAGGTAATTGTTCTTTCTTCAGAGAAGGTAAAATAAAAAAAGCCGAACAAATTCTTGTTCGGCTTTTAATGGTCGGGGTGGTCACGCCTCGGGCGTGACGACCTCCTTTAAGTCGGGGTGGCAGCATGCCACGTATCGTTACAAATAATTGATCTTCAGTATTTTAACACAATTTATCTAAAACATAATCCCTTTATGGACACTCGATTTAGATAGTAGCTTCAGAACGTAGTTTTTCCGTGTTATTTACGAGTTAAAATTAATGAATATTTTCATATAAATTCATATGGCCATATTTAGTTAAAAAAACAAGGCTTTTGAGCATACTGAAATATGGGCTAATAGTGCCCCATAAAAGGTTAATTAACGAAACTATTAAAAGAGACCACAAATGGGACACTCTGCAGAAAAGTGTTGCTCCCTTTTAAAACTGTCCCATAAACCGGCCGTTTTTTGGGACTGTGAATAACGCTTGAAAAAAATATTGAATTCGTATTGTTTGTATAATGGATAAATGATAACCGAGCATACCCCTCCTTAGAAGCAACTTGAAAAAATCGGAACTTGTAAAAGGTGTTCAGCAAGAATCGGGTTTCATGACCTTCAAAAGCAGCGTATTTTTGTACTATAAAATTCAAGGAAAATGACTGAACAAGAATATATTAATTATAATCGGATTGCCGAAGCGATAGGTTATATAAAAATAAATTTTAAGGAACAACCTTCTTTAAACGACATTGCGGAAAATGTGCATTTAAGCCCTTATCATTTCCAACGTCTATTTACCAGTTGGGCAGGCGTAAGTCCAAAAAAGTTTATGCAATACATCAGTATTGAATACGCCAAAAAATTATTGAAAGATAAGCAGGCCACATTGTTTGATACTGCCCACAAAACCGGTCTTTCAGGGACGAGTCGTTTACATGATTTATTTGTCAATATAGAAGGAATGACTCCGGGAGAATTTAAAAATGGTGGAGAAAATCTATCCATTAACTACAGTATTGCGGAAAGTCCTTTTGGAAATATTATTGTAGCATCTACAAACAAAGGAATATGTCATATGGCTTTCTTTGATGACAAAAATGACGCGTTTACCAAGCTACAGGAACGATTTCCAAATGCCGATTACAATCAAGTCGTTGATAAAATGCAACAAAATGCCTTGTTTATTTTTCGAAACGATTGGAGTAAACTCAATCAGATAAAACTGCATTTAATGGGAACACCGTTTCAACTCAAAGTATGGGAAACCTTATTGAAAATACCAATGGGCAACTTATCGACATATGGTGCAATTGCTAAAGAAATTGACAAACCCAAGGCGTCTAGGGCGATTGGAACTGCTATTGGAAGTAACCCAGTTGCATTCTTAATTCCTTGCCATAGAGTTATTCAATCATCAGGGAATACGGGGGGATATATGTGGGGCAACACACGAAAATCAGCAATTATTGGTTGGGAAGCAGCAAAAATTAATGGATAATATACAGCAAAAATCGGATTACTTCGGTAATCGTAAATCAATAATTTGGTCAAACATTAAAAATCGAATAAATGAATTTTGATTTAGAGAAAGAGCATAGAAGAACACTATTTAATCATGTCATAGGGAGAATTGAGGGTTTTTATGACAATACAAAGGAGTATTCAACATCCCCCAATTTAGATGTAAAGGAAATCAGAAACTTTATCGACAAATCTGATTTTTATAGACCAGATGATTTTAAGCAGGCCATTAACCATGTAATTGAAGGTATGGAAGAGTTCTCGGTGCATACACCACACCCAAAGTATTTTGGTTTGTTCAATCCAAGGGCAAACTTTTCCGGAATACTTGCAGATTTAATAACGGCTGCATTTAATCCACAGTTGGCTGCGTGGAGCCATGCACCTTTTGCCGTTGAGGTTGAAGCCAAACTTATTCAGGATTTCGGATTAAAATTTGGATACGCGGCTAACACCATAGACGGTGTATTTACATCAGGTGGAGCGGAAGCAAACCTTACAGCAGTACTCAATGCATTAAATCATGCCTTTCCTGAATATGCAAAAACGGGATTGATGGAAATTTCCCAACGCCCCATTATTTATTGTTCCGAAGAGGCACACCACTCAATAAATAAAGCCGCAAAATCTGTTGGATTGGGTTATTCTTCCGTTCATAGTATCCGTGTTGACAAAGAACTAAAACTGGACATTAATTGCTTAAGGGAAAGGATTGAACAAGATTCTATGGCCGGCAACCAACCTTTAATGATTATCGGAACAGCGGGCACCACAGGAGCTGGAACAATTGACAATTTACCCGCATTAAGAAAAATTGCGGATAAACATAAGCTATGGTTTCATGTTGATGCGGCATATGGCGGCGGGGCCGTTTTAAATGGCGAGCTGAAATCACAGCTTAAGGGAATTGAAATGTCGGACTCAATTACCTTCGATGCCCATAAATGGATGTCGGTTCCAATGGGAACAAGCCTGTTTTTAACCTCTCACAAAGAGATTCTTGGTAAAACATTTAGAACCACAACTGAGTATATGCCTAAAGAGGCTAAAGAACTGGATGTGCTTGATCCATTTACCCATTCCATTCAATGGTCGCGAAGATTCGTAGGCCTCCGATTATACCTATCACTGCTATTTTTCGGCTGGGCCGGCTATGAAAATGTAATCGGGCATCAGTCAAAAATGGGGATTCTTCTCCGAAAAAAGTTGATTGAAAACAATTGGACAATAAAAAACAATTCGCCGCTCCCGGTAATTTGTTTTACAGATGATTCATTTAAAAATGATGAAAATTTCACAAAAACGATTCTTCAAAACATAATTGATTCAGGTAAGTCATGGATATCAGTTTATCCGATAAATCAAATCCCAACATTCAGAGCATGTCTTACAAACTATAGTACCCAGGAGAAAGAACTAGATGAGTTTATCCAAGAAATGAATGAGCAAAGAAAAAAATATAAAAATATTTACACTGGCTAACACCATATTCGATTACTCCATAGCTGCCTATCATAAAGCTGTGTCTTATATGCCAACCATTAAATTCCGGTTTTTTCAAAGTATCGTAAAACGAACATTTCTTGGGAATTTGAGAATCTTCTCCTCCAGTCCTATTAATCTGCCGTTTAAATGTACTCTTTGAATAACTGGTCATAGGTTATTCACGATATTACCGTTTGTAAACGTATTTTATTCGGATAATATACTATTATGGCCTTGTATTCATTACAGTTTTTTAGGATTTAAGTAAATTACTTCTATAATAGATATATAGATCATATGATCTATTCTCCTACGTTGTAGCACATTTGTAAAAGGTAAAGGATAT
>CAZHJO010000388.1:0-3442 GCA_964532755.1 uncultured Maribacter sp.
GGTTCCCTATCGGTCCTATTGGTCCTTGATTCCCATCGGGACCTTGATTCCCATCGGGTCCTTGATTACCGTCAGGTCCTTGGTTTCCGTCAGGCCCTTGGTTCCCTATTGGTCCTATGGGTCCTTGGTTTCCGTCTGGACCTTGGTTCCCATCGGGACCTTGATTACCGTCAGGTCCTTGATTTCCTATTGGTCCTTGGTTCCCGTCTGGTCCTTGTCCGCCATCATTACCATCCGCTCCAGCTGGTCCGGTAAGATTTGATGTCGTAAACCTGGTACCATCGGTATAATTGAAAGTAAAGGTTCCGTCATAGTTGTCGACAGTAGATTGAATTCCTTTGCCACCTGTGCCTGAGTTTTGACATAGATTTATCCAGCTACTACCGTCAAAAAAATGTATGCATTGGGTGTCAATATTGTAAACCATGGCTCCATACAAAGGCGACATGCTTTGCATTTGGTCCGTATTAACTCGGGTAAGTACAAAAGCTTTGGTTGTACTTTCCAACTCAATAATAGAAGCCGCGTCTATATTATTGGGATTCTCCCCTATTTTTACCTGGGCAGTTGCCATCGTTGCATAAAAAATGAGCAACACAAATAATATTCTATTCAAATTCATTGGTTAAGATTTGGGTACACTAAGCCGATTTCTCGTAAAATTAGTGGACGCCAAGCTTAATAGTAAGAAAATGTTGTGTACGGACACTACCTTGTGGTGAAATACGTATCGTGATACGATTGACCTATAAAAGGTGTATTTTAACGGCTGGATTAGGCAAAAACAGTTATGGTTTCACCTTTAAAACGATGAATATTATCTCGGATCTTTCAATGATATAACGGAAATTTTTGCGCATTGAAGGACTTAATTCCAGAAGTTTATTTCGCGAGGTAGATATATCCTTGGTATTTTAAATTATGTTCTTTTATTTCGAGTATATAAAAATATACACCTGCTTGTAAATGTTGATCATTCAAGACGATATTTTTATTCCCGAATCCCTTGAATTCATTTTGATAATCTGCTTTTTCATACACTATCAGACCATCCCTATTAAAGATAATGAGTTTATTGTTGGGGTATTCTTCAATTATTTCCAAAGCAAATAAATCGTTGGCTCCATCCCCGTTGGGTGTAAGGACATAGTTACCCAGATCATTATTACTTATATCACGAAGAAAGCCCAATGTAAAGACTTCATAGTCATTGGCATTGAAAGTATTCGATGTTACAGATCCCTGGTCAATCGAACCTTCATATTTGAAATTCCCAAGATTATCCCATTGTTCTGTTTTTTTATTCCAACCAGTAACCAAGACATTTTCGAAATTTTCCGTATAGGACAATAAATGACATTCAGAATTCCAATTCAAAGAAATTTGTACCATTCCGGAGGTAGTCAATTTCCAAAACTCCTGTGTACTTATTGAACCTAAACTAGTATCCTTACTATTAATATCGTAACCCATGGAAAAGCTCTCGGGAAAATCTGGATTTTCATGGTAATATTCACATTTTGCAAAGAAAGTATCATCGATAAATGTAATCGTGAGAGGTCTCAATATTTCTTCGTATCCAACAGGGAAACTAAACTTTTTTTGGCCGTCAACAGCAACGTGCCCATCCATTTTCGAATGATTCATTTCACCATCATAAATGGCATTTTCCGTTAGTTTTAGATAGACGTTTTTTTTGTCCCGTGCGGATATAATGTTACCATAAATGAAATTGAGCGAATTGTCTATACTAACAGATATGTCTATGTATAGATCCTTCTCAATGGCCATTTCAAAATCATGAAAAACAGGACTGCTAGTTCCCGATATCAATAGATGCGCTTCGTCATTATAAAAACCAATTAAACCTAGATTTTGGTCAAAGCTGGAATCATTGATAAAATCAGTATGAAAACCCAACGAACCTTTGTCATGAAGCTTTAAGTTGCCAAAGTTATGAATGGCACTTTGGCCCATAAGAGTTGCGTTAAGACCAAGGAATAAGATAAAAAACCAAGTTTGGATCATATTATCTCAATTTATTAATGATGAAACTAGAAGATCCTGATCCATTAAACCGTACTACTCCGGAATTGGCCTTTCGATACGTGATTATGGTTACAGAATCATTGGCATTTAATTGTAAAATTTCATTTAAGTGCAAACTTGATTCTACATGGCCACTTGCGTATCTAATATAACCGGTCCCCCCTAAGGCACCTTTAGCATTTCCATTAACCGCGATCCGTGCATTAACATTTGTTCTTTGTCTTGTATTGGATTGTGAGCCAGAGGCAAGTAAAGATATATTTACCATAATTTGGTATCTTCCGGCCTCTTTGACAGTTAAAGAATTTCTACTTACCTGATATAAATTCGTACGGTCATCGTTATAATCTTCGTTTCCAAAAATTGGGGCTGTACTACCATTATTATTTAGGTTGGTACTCGTATCGCTATTCGTCCATCTACCACCATAGTTAATTTTTAAATAAGCGCCTCCATCTGAACCAATTGATATTGAGTTATTGGTGTCAGATGAAATGACTTGAACGGTCTGTTCCACTGCTTCTTCATTGGTATAGATGATAATCCCAGTAGAAGTGTTCTGTGTGAGCGTTGTGGTTATATTCGTCGCTGGATCTCCTTGATCGCCCTTTTCGCCTTTTTCTCCAGGTTCACCGGTATCACCTTTTTCGCCCTGTATACCTTGGGGTCCGATTTCGCCTTGTGCACCAGTATCGCCTTTCTCTCCTTGTTTACCTTGTTGACCAGCTTCACCCTGTTTTCCTTGCTGACCAGTAGCTCCAGTGTCGCCCTTTTCACCTTGGATGCCTTGCGGTCCGGCTTCTCCTTGTGGCCCGACCTCTCCTTGGATGCCTTGTGGACCAACAGCGCCTGTCTCTCCTTTGTCACCAGTATCTCCTTTTAGACCTTGAGGTCCGGCTTCTCCTTGAATTCCTTGTGGTCCAGTTTCACCGGTATCACCCTTTTCACCTTGAATCCCTTGTGGTCCGACTTCTCCTTGAATTCCTTGTGGTCCAGTTTCTCCAATGTCACCTTTTTCACCTTGGATGCCTTGCGGTCCGGCTTCACCTTTTGGCCCGGTTGCACCGATCTCACCTTGAATTCCTTGAGGCCCAACCTCTCCCTGTATTCCTTGGGGTCCAGTTTCTCCTGTATCTCCTTTTAGCCCTTGGGGTCCGGTTTCACCTTGTGGTCCAGTAGCTCCAGTGTCGCCCTTTTCTCCTTGTATGCCTTGAGGTCCAACTTCTCCCTGAGGTCCGACCTCTCCTTGGATGCCTTGCGGACCAACAGCGCCTATCTCTCCTTTGTCACCAGTATCTCCTTTTAGACCTTGGGGTCCAGTCTCACCCCGTGGTCCGACTTCTCCTTGTGGCCCGACCTCTCCTTGGATGCCTTGTGGACCAACAGCGCCTGT
>CAZHJO010000389.1:0-3440 GCA_964532755.1 uncultured Maribacter sp.
TAATCATTTTAGTTTTTTGCTTGGCCGGGTGTCAGGATGAAAGTCAGATAGTGAAGCCAGCGTCAGAAGAACTAACCATTGAGGAGGTGGCCCAATGGAAGGTTTATACGCCGGAACAGTTTGAAAGGCGATTGGAGAAAGAGAATAACATATCTTTTGATTACAAGCTCTTTGACTACAAAAAGATAAAGCCCTGTGACTGTAATCTGCAAGGATGGTATTCGTATATATCTTACGAAAATGGACAAGCGATAATTGGAGTTGACAATACCGACTTAGCCTTTGTAAATGCTTTCTCCGGGCATCTAACAAACGGCGTAAACGATGGGAGTATAACTGGCATAGGTTCTGTGGAGCCATACGTAAACCCATTGCTCGCAGCCGGGAGAACCTATTTATTTCTGGATCAGATAGAAGGTAACGGATTGCCGCTATGGTTGGCGATAATTGATTACAATAACTTGCCTTGGGTACAATGACAAAGTTAGAATCAAAAGTTATAAATCGGTGTCTGGAGATTTTGGAGGAGGCAAGGAAAATTAATATTGACATAAAGTTATATGGTATTGAGGATGAACCCTCGAGAATTAAACATTCAGAAATGCTAGAAAGCCAGTTCTCAAAAATAACCGATTGTGAATCATGGCTAAAAACAATATGCGAAGACAATGATAGAAAGTGAAAACACATTACCAAAAGTAACATTGGGTTGGGATTGTAGACCAACGATTGAACTTGAGGGTGGATATGTATTACCTCGGACAGTAGAGATGATAATTAATGGAAAATTTTATCCAGATAAAGAGCCTGGTGAGTGGCCATGTGATCCAGAGACAGGTAGTAGGCTAGATATTTCAGATAAATAAAATGACGACTAAGGAATATATAAAAAACATGTCTATCGCAAGACTGATATTGAACAGGGTTTTAGGCCCACCCAAAACTCATAGAGAGTGGGCAAATAGATTTAATCAGTCAGGGGAAATTGTAGATATAATTAAAGAAATAAATGCTTAGTCAAGTGAACAAAATTGTAGCGGAGCAAACAGAATGGGTTTTAGGTGTTGTCGATAGAGGAGAATTTCAGCCTTGTGATAAGAGCAATGAAATAGATACTGCAAAGCTGAGTTTCATATGCCCTCATTGCAAAAGGCAAGCTCAATTCACTACTTGGTTTAAAGGGGGAATAGCGCACTATGATAGCATGCTCCGGCTCGAAAGTCTTAAGCTAAAACACAAGTGCGGGGCAACCTTTAGAATGAATGATGACCTTTTTTGGGAAATGACAGATTTAGGCTCGCCAATTAATAAAAAACAAACCAGATTATTTCAATGAATAAATTCAATATAAACGACTGGATAAAAGGCAAGGTAAGGCCGTCAATAGAAAATTGGCGAATAATTGATGAAACGAACACCGCAATAGGCGAAACCAGCTCTTATGAATATTGCCAATACGTCTGCGATGCTATTAACGAGAAGAGGGAAAGGGAGGAGCTAAGAGGAAAAATTTCTGTGATTGACAATTTAATAGAAATGATAGTTGACATGAAATTGTTGCCAGAAGATGAGCAAGCTAAGCGGATATTTACAAATGAATTAATAAAGGCTCAAAGCATTATAAAGGAATTAAAATGAGTAAAGAATTCAACATAAGGGATTGGCGAGAATCCTTAGGGGTTAGTGTCTTTGTAAAAGGGAAATCCAGAAAAGATATTCCATGGAAAAAACTAGAAGGGTGGGTTCAGGTTGCCATTAATGAGAAGCTAGAGAGGGAAGGGAAAGAAATGGATTCATTTAATGGTATTGCGCGAAAGGGGGATGTAGGTCGTGATGAAATTGTAGTTGAGAACGAATGGTATTGGCTTGGGACGAGTGACGAAAAAGACAAAGACGGTTCCGATTTGTCACTGTTGACAGAAGGCAAAAAGTATCGAGTAACAATAGAAGAGATTTAATAATTTATAAAACAATAAACAAATGCAAAATTCAGATTTTGATGTACTAAAAAAAATAATTGAAGATAAAGGGGACTTAGCTTTAGACATTAGGGTTGAGCCTTACTTTTTGAAGATTACCGTAAGTAGAGGCGATGAAGAGCTACGTAACTTTATAGCAACAGAAAATTTCAGTTTTGCTCTTTCAAATGCTCTTGCCTTTGTAAAAAATCCAGAGGGATGGGGTCGGCAAACTGGCTAACAATATAATTATGAACAATTGGATAAGCGTTAAAGAAAGATTGCCGGAAGATGATAAATTCTACTTGTGCGCAAAAGATATAGGGGTGTTGGTATTTTGCTGTAGTTATAGTCAAAATATAAAGGCATGGCTCCCGTACCCATATCCGAGACCAGAGGAGGGTATTACTCATTGGATGGAATTGCCGGAGCCACCAAAAGACAATAAAGCATGACAATAAAAGACGCCTTAAAAACAGGTTTCAATAAGAAGGTTGAAACAGAAAGGAAGTTGCACCGATCATTCCCAAGCAACAAGGGATATATAATCAAAATAACCCCCGAAGGTGTCGGCGTAAATTTTGGTGGAAATTGGAATGTATGGTTTTGGGCTAAGGGCGGAGGCGATGGAAGGAAGAGTTATATGAAAGAATTAAAAGTAAGTGATGAATAAAAAGATTAAATACTTAATGGCAGAGCCAGTGCCCGGCATTCGGATACAAATCATTAGCGACCAACATGCGCACGACTGCTATATGGATAGCCCTAATAGGGTTCTATACGCAAAGACGGCCCACATGTATAAATTACTACTCAATGGGTGCAATTCTCTAGGAGGCCATGTAATGACCTTTGAGGAAAGGGTTAAGGCCTGTTGCGATCTGGCGCTATCGAAATATACTAATATAAGTGAAGTTCCAGGACATATAATTGCAAATGAATAACATGCATACCAAGGAAGACTAAAACTTAAAAATAAAACACGATGGATAACGGAAAACAAGAAAAGGGAGGCGGCAAAAAGGATTATAATCTATTTGACTTATTACATCAAGAGCATGGTATTCTACCTTCAGAGTCACAGTTAGACGAAATAGTAGAAAAGTCATTTGAGTATGCAGGAGTAAGAAAGGATAGGGAAATTGTTGCCAAAATTGATGAATTAAAAGAGGAGTTAATTGTTATTCTGAATAATCCAGATCTTCAACAAGACAGAAGAGGTTTTGAATTAGCATGTAGGATGGATTCTTTAAATTGGGTTTTGAATGCCACGGAACAAAAGCAAGAAATAATAACCAATGAAAAGTAAGGATGAAATTAAAGCCAAGATCGAAGAAATTCGCTATTTCGAGAAGGACTATTTGAAAAAATATGAAGAAACCAAAATACCAGGACTGAAGGAAGCTTCAGAGCGCCAGACTATTAGAATTGAAGCCCTGAATTGGGTGTTAGATAGTAATAAATACGTATCTTAAAGGTAAG
>CAZHJO010000390.1:0-3439 GCA_964532755.1 uncultured Maribacter sp.
GCCTGCATCACTTCCAACCTGATATTCTTCGTTACCATAAATCGTGTTTTTTACAAATTACGTTATTAAATACTTGGTTTTCGGATAAAGTGGTCGCAAATTTTAATTTCTACCCTTTTCATTTGGATAAAAAGTATAAACCGGACTGCTCTGCCATACCTCTTTTGTTTCAACATCGACTATTGATAATGGGCCCTTAAAAGCGGCTCCAGTATCAATATTCCATACATTGGCCGCTTTCTGTGGCGTAGTTTTACCCAAGCGGGTAACAGGGGTATGACCTATATAGATTTCCTTATAGTGTAATAAGCGTTTTGGATATAACTGATCTTCCTTTTCCAAATGCGGATTAAGCGATAGGGCCAACTCCCATAAGGTCCTATCCCAATAAAATGTTTTTTCGAAATATTCATGCTCCACTCCCTTCACATTCGTGAATCCGGCATGAAGATATAGCCGATTTTCGACATCGATATGATAGTTCCTCAATTTTTCAAAAAACTGAATATGTTCCGCAATGGTAGATTCGTCTGCCTTTTCATATGAATTCACACTAGAGACACCGCCGTGATGCAGCCACATGGGATTCTCCTCCCCTTTTATCAACCAATCCGAACAGAGCTCATCGTGGTTCCCACGCAGGTAAATACAATTGTGTGATTTTGCCAGCTCGATCAAAAAATCAACAGTTTCCAACGCCTGGCTCCATCCGTCAACATAATCCCCCAGGAAAATCAAAGTATCTTGCTCAGAGACCCCAGCCTTTTGCAATACATGCTTAAGTGCCCTTAATCCTGAATGTATGTCACCAACTACCAATGTCCTCATTGTGCAAAAATCGCAATAAGGGCAATAACCACAATAATAAAAAGCACTAAAAAGAATATTTTCCAGAAAGAATATGGCCGTGTACCGCTTAATTTCCCGGTCTGACCATTGATATAAAAATGATATTCCTTGCCATTATACTTGTAAGAACTAATGTATACCGGAAGTAGAATGTGCTTAAAGGTTTCATCAAATAGTTTGATGTCGGCATGATTAATACGTTGAGTATCACCCCCAATATCCCTACGGATCCAATTATAGGCTATTTTTTTTGCTTCCTGAAAAGACTGATGGTGACCTTCTTTTAGTGAAATGGTGTACTTCTCCGTGACAAAACCTGCCAAATATTTTGAGTTGAAGACAATGAGCTCCTTCAAATTCCAATAGGCTATTTGAGGTGGAATGGTCCTTCGTTTCTTCTCTGAGGCATTAATCAGAATATCATCTACAAAACCCTCGACGGTCCCAGTAGCACGTGACCATCTTGTTTTACGAACTTGCCGGGTCTGCACACCGCTTTTGGTACGGATACGCTGTGTTTCATAATAATAATCCCCTCGTTGTCCTTGATACTCAGCAACTAAGTTAGAATCAAACGTCCAATAAGGAATATACAATCCATGCAGTCCCTCGGGATCCAAAGCCGCTCTTTTCAATTTGTTAGGGGCAAACCATATGCCCCCTACCCAATTTTTAAAAATGATCCTGGCCTTTTTAGCATCCAATTGAAATGGGACCAGGGCACCAGGAAGAATCCATCCTTCTTTTTCAATGTCTTCCCGAATCAAAGGTTCACCGCAATAGACGCAAACGAGCGACTTATAGTTTTCCTCAACGTGTTGATTTGCACCGCAATTCTTACAATGGAGTAAATCAATGGTCTCTGTATACGCATTTTCGCCTACGACCTTTAAATAATGCTCAAGCTCCAATTCTTCAAAACTACTTTTGGCCTGCTCTATGAATTCCTCATATCCACAGTACGCACAGGACAATTGATGCGAACCGGGTTTGAATTTAAGCTCTGCCCCACAATTGGCACAGGACTTATTGGTTTCTGAATTTAAGGTTTCTTGCATTTGCGAATAGCATATATATATATGAAACATCTAGAAGTATATGTGCAAGGACAGTCTAGAAGTTTCGGGTAAACTTTTAGGAGATTCCTTCGTTCCTCGGAATGACGTCTATTCGGTAGGTAAAGGTGGAGGTGTACTTCCCCCTAAAAAGACCTTTAATTCTTCAACATCCTTTAAAGCGGCCCAATTGGCCATACCTTGTTTCCAAACCAAAGAATCCCTATTTACCGTACGGCTTGCGAACAATTCCTTTAGCTTATCGAAAGTCACTGGGCCTGTCTGTTGTCCATTCACGGCATAATGGTACATCACCTGTGTTGGCATGGGTGGAGGTACAGCAGCCACTTGTTGTGATTGCCCACCAAAAGGTGGTTGGGTTCCTGGTTGGCTCATCATATTGCCCATTTGCTGTGCCAAAACAAAACCCATTCCCATTCCCATTCCTGCCCCGGCAGTACCTCCTTCATTTTTGGCTGCGGCTTCCATGGCCTTCGCAGCTTTGAACTGCGAAAGTTTGGTCATATCCAATTTATCAAGCCTGCTATATTCAAATATTTCCTTTTTAAGTTCTTCGGGCATTGATACATTTTCGATGTAGAATTTTTCCAATTCAATACCCACGCGGCCAAATTCAGGTTGCATTACCTCTTGGCAGGTTTCTGAAAGCTCACTGGTATTCGCTGCGTATAACTCTATGGGAAGATTGGCCTCTCCAACAGTATCCGTAAAACGGGTAACCATCAAACTTTTTAAATGTTCGTTTACCTCATAATTGGTGAAATTACCATCAGTACCAACAACATCGACAACAAATTTACCCGGATCATTGATCCTAAAACTATAGGTCCCAAAGGCCCGAATCTCAACAAGGCCAAAACGTTCATCACTTAATATAAACGGATTTTTAGTCCCCCATTTCTCGTCGGTGAATAAACGAGTGCTCACAAAATAAACCTCAGCCTTAAAGGGACTGTCAAAACCATACTTCCATCCTTTTAAAGTAGTCAAGATGGGAAGGTTTTTGGTGTTCAATGTGTAGGTACCTGGAGTGAAAACATCGGCCAATTGGCCTTCATTTACAAAAACAGCGGTCTGACCTTCACGAACGATCAGTTTTGCATTATTCTTAATCTCATTCTGATATCTTTCAAACCTATGGACAATGGTATCGTTAGAAACGTCTAACCATTCAATAATGTCTATAAATTCATGACTCAGTTTGTTTTTTATTTCATCAAATAAACTCATCTTGCTAGTGTTTTTAATTTGTTAAAAGGTAAGGAATTCTTTAAATGTTCCAAAGAGGAAGACATAATAAATTCTTGGTCTAAACTCAGTTTTGATTTTTATTTCGCAACTGTTCAGGCTGAAATTTATTTGTTAACTTTATTTTGTTGATAAATTCTTAATCTACTGATTATCTTTTAGTTAACTCCTTTTTCTTGTACACTTTATGACTTTTGTCATAAAACGATTGTTTTCTTTTTGTATACTTTTATACTTTCTTTCTAAGCACCTAATAACCATAAAAT
>CAZHJO010000391.1:0-3432 GCA_964532755.1 uncultured Maribacter sp.
TTATCTCCATCTATTATACCGTCCAAAAAACGATAATCGCCAGTGGTAGTCCTGAAAGTACCCGTGACCTTATTCCCATTTTGTGTGAAAACTCCCTTTGCCAAATAGCTATTCTCGGTATTGGGACTAAAAACAGTTTCCCAAATTCCTGAAACATTGTTTTGTGGATTGCTTTCAGCCCTAAATCGTTCCTCTCTGCCAAAAGTAGCCTTAAACGGTACAATGCGATCCAAGCTTTCCTTTATAAATTCACCCCGGATAGAGGTTTCAGTGAATTTACCGGCTAAATAACCCTCAAAAACAGGGGTTTTTATAAAAACCGAATCTTCATTTATAGTGACCTCATCAATACTGATAACCTCCTCCGCATTAAAGATTTCAATGAAAAGTTGCCCGGTATCATTCTTCTTCAGCTCAAAATTAAAAGGTAGGATTTCATTGTCGAGCACTTCCAATTCGGCCAACCATATCCCCTCTGACAAGACGGGGGTTTTAAAATTACCACAGGACGAAAACAAAACCGTAAAGGCTATAAGTATTCCAAATTTTCGCATATATTCGATTTTCTTAGATAGTATCGAAGTAACGTATAAAAACTTACATGAAAAAATTAAAACATTTCAATTGAAACAGTATTGAATGTCTTACTTCATTGTTTTATCTTTACCAGCTTTAAATACAGCCAATGAATATTTCTTACAACTGGTTAAAACAATTCCTGAAGATAGATTGGGATTCAAGGCAGACCGCTGAACTCTTAACCGATTTGGGGTTGGAAGTTGAAGGTATTTTGCCTTATGAGTCTGTTAAAGGAGCTCTCAAAGGTATTGTGGTTGGGGAAGTACTAACCTGCGAGAAACATCCAAATGCTGACCGGCTTACATTAACAACTGTGGATATTGGGAGAGATCAGGCTGTACAAATTGTATGTGGAGCACCCAACGTAGCCAAGGGTCAAAAAGTTCCGGTCGCTACGATAGGCACCACGCTCTATACCCAAGAAGGGGAGTCTTGGACCATTAAGAAAGGAAAGATTCGGGGGGAAGAAAGTCATGGGATGATTTGCGCGGAAGACGAATTAGGTCTTGGTGCTAGTCATGATGGTATTATGGTCCTGAGTGATTCATTAAAAACCGGGACACCTTGTGCCGAGGTTTTTGAGTTGGAAAGCGATGAGGTCTTTGAAATCGGATTGACCCCGAATAGAGCTGATGCAATGAGCCACTACGGTGTTGCGAGGGATCTAAAAGCAGGACTTAAGCAAAAAGAATTGGAAATAGAGTTGATAACCCCATCAACAAGTCATTTTAACATTACTGATAGATCATTAAAGTTGGATGTTTCTGTCGAAGATAATGCCTTAGCTCCGAGATATTGTGGTGTGACAATTAGCAATTTAATTGTGCAACCCTCACCAAATTGGTTATTAGATAGATTAAAAGCAATAGGGCTTAGTCCTATCAACAATGTAGTGGATGCCACCAATTATGTACTGCATGAAATGGGTCAGCCATTGCATGCATTTGATGCTGACAGAATATTCGGCAAAAAGGTCCTCGTAAAAACGCTTCCAATGGGTACTAAATTTATGACCTTGGATGGTATTGAAAGGGAATTACACGAAGAGGATCTAATGATCTGCGATGGGGAAAAACCAATGTGCATTGCTGGGGTTTTTGGGGGGATAAACACTGGAGTTACGGAGGATACCAAAGCCATTTTCTTGGAAAGCGCCTACTTTGACCCTATTTCTATTCGTAAAACAGCTAAAAGACACGGTTTAAATACGGATGCTTCATTCCGATTCGAGCGTGGTGTTGACATTAACAATGTGGAATATTGTCTAAAAAGAGCTGCACTTCTCATAAAGGAAATTGCGGGAGGTGATATTACATCAGATATAGTGGATCTATATCCTAACAAGAAAAATGACTATCAAGTTTTCCTAACATTCGATAAGATATTTAAACTAATAGGTCAGGAAATACCCAAGGACACCATTAAATCTATTTTGGCTTCACTTGAAATTAAGGTGAAGAATGTAACAGAGACCGGCATGGGCCTGGTCATACCATCTTATAGGGTAGATGTACAGCGCGAAGTAGATGTAATCGAAGAAATCTTAAGGGTTTACGGGTACAATAATGTGGTCTTTAAAGAAAAACTGAACGCTTCGATTGCTCCGATTTCAAAATTCGAAGATTATAAATTACAGGATAGAATTGGTGATTTCCTAGCGGCAAGAGGTTTCTATGAAATAATGACCAATAGTCTCACATCCCCGGAACATATTGCTTTGGTTGATGATTTTAACATCGAGCAGTCCGTTATCATGCTAAATCCTTTGAGTACCGATTTATCTGCAATGCGCCAAACAATGATTCTAAACGGATTAGAAACTATTTCATACAACATTAACCGTAAAAACCAGAACCTAAGGTTTTTTGAATTTGGGAAAACATATCATAACTATGATGATAAAAGAGTTGAGAACAAGCATTTATGCCTTTTGGTTACCGGGAATAGGAACAATGTGGGATGGACGTCACCGGCCAAGCAAACTGACTTTTTCTATTTCAAATCGGTGGTTGAAAACCTCTTGAGGCGATTAGGCATTTCGAGCCTCAGTTACCGACCATCGGATGGCGCATTGTTTTCTGAGGGATTATCATTGGTGTCCAAAAAGAAAATAATTGTTGAATTTGGTGTCGTCAATACATCCCTATCTAAGAAGTTTGATATAAAGCAAGAAGTTCTCTACGCCGATTTTAAATGGGATATCATCATTGACCTAGTGCCCAAAACTGAAATAAAATTCATGCCTATTCCCAAATATCCGGAAGTAAAACGAGATTTCGCATTATTACTTGATGAATCGGTCAGCTTTAAGGAAATACATGACATTGCTTTTGAAACGGAACGAAAGCTTTTGACTAAAGTGAATTTATTCGATGTTTATACGGGAGACAAACTTCCCAAAGGAAAGAAATCGTACGCGGTAAGTTTTACCTTGCAAGATGACAAAAGCACACTTACAGACAAGCAGATAGACAAAATAATGTCGAAACTTCAGCAGAAGTACGAGAAAGAGTTAGGAGCCGAACTAAGGTAAAAAGCTAATTCGCTTTGGTAAGATTACACTGTCAATTTCGTGGACTACACCATTACATTGGTTTGCATCCGCAGCAATAATCTTGGCGGAATTTCCAATATTGTCAGTCAAAATTATATCTATGCCGTTCATGGTCGCAGTTAGCTCCTCCCCTTGGACCGTGGTAAAAACTGCTTTGCCTTTACCACTACACATGGCTTTCAAGATTTTTGAAGCGGTAAACTCACCTGCAATAATATGATATCTTAATAGCGCCTTTAATTCTTCCTTGTTCTCTGGATCAAGAAGGACAGACGAAGTATTCGAAAATAATTCTTTAA
>CAZHJO010000392.1:0-3413 GCA_964532755.1 uncultured Maribacter sp.
GGTATCGATGTAGATGATATAACCCATGTGATAAATTACCAATTACCCGACGAAATCGAAACCTATACCCACCGCAGTGGTAGAACAGGTCGTGCGGGTAAATCCGGTATTTCCATGGTGATCGTGACCAAAAGTGAGCTTCGAAAAATCAAGGCGATTGAAAATAAAATAAAACAAAAGTTCATTTCCAAGACAATTCCTACTGGAATGGAAATATGCGAAATTCAGCTCTATCATTTAGCTAGCAAAATCAAGGATACGGAAATCAATGAAGAAATAGAAAGTTACTTACCTGCTATCAACGATGTCTTTCAAGGAATTGACCGTGAAGAACTTATCAAGAAAATAGTATCGGTAGAATTTACGAGATTCTTTAATTATTACAACAAGAAACGGGATTTAAACACAACAGATTCCGGTGAACGTAGAGGGGATCGTGGGAGAGAGGTCCCAACAAGTGGATCTGTACGTTATTTCATCAATGTTGGGGAAAAAGACGGTTATGACTGGATGTCATTGAAGGATTTTATTCGCGATACGGTAGGCCTGGGAAGGGAAGATGTTTTTAAGGTAGATGTAAAGGACAGTTTTTCTTTCTTTAATACAGATGCTGATGTAACTGAAAGAATCTTATCTACATTCACCGATTTTAAGGTTGATGGAAGATTTGTGAATGTTGAAGTATCTAAAAAACCTGGAGGCGGAGGAGGTCGTGGAAGAAGAGATAGAGGTCGAAGTGGCGGAGGAGGCCGAGATCGCAATCGAAGATCAAGTGGCGGAAGAGGACGTGACCGTAGTACTGACAGTAGTAAAAGAAGGGTCGGTAAAACTTCTGGCAAGTCAAGTTATTCAGGTAAAAGAAGAGACAAACGTAAAAGTGACTTCTTTTAGTTAATTGTATATTAAAAATACGCTTCGGCGTATTTTTTGTTTTGATTAGTATCTTTTTATTCGGATTTTAGACCAATGGTAAAATATTTTACGCCTCTATTCTTGTTTTTTACATTTCTTGGTGTTTCCCAGGAAACTCAGGAAGAAACCCAAAGTTTTAGCGCCATTGTTATTAATGCACAAAGTGATCGTCCACTAGAGAGTGTGCACATTGTTAACTTAAATAAAGTTCTTGGCACCATAACAAATAAAAAGGGTGAATTTTCAATATCAGCCTCTGTAAACGACACTTTATACTTCTCATATCTTGGTTTTAAATCCCAAAAAATTAGGGTTACGAATGACATGTTTAAGTTCAAGGATACTAAAATCGCACTTACTGAGCTTGCCTATGCCTTAGAGGAAGTTATCGTCAGACCGTACCAATTAACCGGGTATCTTGAAATCGATGTTAAAAACATGCCTATCAATACTGCCTATCAATACAGTATTTCAGGACTGAATGTGGGTTACGAAGCTGGTAAAAAAAATCCGAGTGCCGTAACCAAGGTACTCGGGGCTATTTTAAATCCTGCCGACTTATTGCGGAATCTCTTCGGGAAGAAGCCAAATCAAATGCGCAAATTACGACAGGTAAAAGAAGATGATGCCATTCGGGATCTTCTCGCTTCAAAATTTGATAGGGAAACCCTAACCGAATTGCTGCAAATAGAAAAAGTTGATATCGATGATATTCTTAACAATTGCAGCTACTCAAAATCTTTCATAACCACCGCCAACGATCTTCAAATTTTAGATGCCATTAGTAGCTGCTACGAGGAGTTCAAAGTTTTAAATAGAAAGAAATAAATTTTCTATTTCCCATTGCATTTTATAGCTTTAGCCAAAATAGATGAAAATGCGTAGACTATTATTATTGGTTTTGGTAGTGGCTTTTTTTATGTCCTGTAAACAAGAGCAAAAAGAGACCTCGGTACCCCCAGGGATTGACGCTGATAAAAGTATTCCTGAACCAGAAAATACAGTCCCTTTTGTGTGGGAAAGTGCCAATATCTATTTTATGCTTACAGATCGCTTTAATAATGGCAATAAGGATAATGACATTAATTTTCAGAGAACGAATGAGACAGGAGTCCTAAGAGGGTTCATGGGTGGGGATTTAGCAGGAATTACCCAAAAAATCGAAAATGGTTATTTCACAGATTTAGGCATAAACGCTATATGGTTCACACCTGTTGTAGAGCAAGTACATGGCGATACTGACGAATCTACGGGGAACACATATGGATATCATGGTTATTGGACAAAGGATTGGACTTCATTAGATCCTAATTTCGGTACCAAGAAAGAATTGGAAAACTTGGTTAAAACTGCACATAAAAACGGGATTCGAGTTTTGATGGATGTAGTTTTAAATCATACTGGACCGGTAACAAAAATAGATTCCGTTTGGCCAGACGAATGGGTGCGCACAGAACCCACCTGTGAATTCACAACTTACGAGAATACCACAGCCTGCACCCTTGTCGACAACTTACCGGATATATATACTGAGTCGGAGGAATCAGTTGAATTACCCGATGCACTTTTAGCCAAATGGAAAGAGGAAGGAAGATTAAGTACTGAGCTAGATGAATTGCAATTGTTTTTTGAGCGCACAGGGTACCCTAGGGCCCCCCGTTTTTATATTATGAAATGGCTTACGGATTACGTAAATGATATGGGGATTGATGGATTCCGTGTCGATACCGTAAAACACGTAAATGAGAATGCATGGGCAGAGCTTTTCAAAGAAGCTTCTTCAGCCTTTGAAACCTGGAAAAAGAAACACCCGAATGAGGTTCTGGATGAAAACCAATTCTATATGGTGGGGGAAGTTTATAATTATAACATTTCTGGAGGAAGGGAGTTCGATTTTGGCGATAAAAAAGTGGACTTTTTTAACCATGGATTTAAAAGTCTAATAAATTTTGAATTAAAACGTGATGCGGACAAGGATTATGAAACCATATTCAAAAAGTACAGCAAACTCCTTCACACCAAACTACAAGATAAAAGTGTGGTAAATTACCTGACCTCACATGACGATGGCGAACCCTATGACAAGGAACGAAAAAAACCTATTAGGTCCGCTAATGTACTTTTGCTTACTCCTGGAGCTTCACAAGTGTACTATGGTGATGAATCCTCTCGGGATTTGACGATTGAAGGCGCGGAAGGCGATGCCACCTTAAGATCATTCATGAATTGGGAAGATCAGGATAGCTTACCTGCAACTAGGAATATTCTTTCGCATTGGCAAAAATTAGGAACGTTTAGAAGAGATCATCCAGCAATTGGTGCAGGAAAGCATAAGAGACTAGCCAAAAAACCATATGTTTTCAGCAGAACCTATATTAAAGATGATTTCAAGGATAAAGTTGTCATAGGCTTAGATCTGCCAAAGGGGAAAAAGTCGCTTTGGGTCAAAGGTTTCTTCGGTGATGGCACCAAACTTTATGATACATATTCCGATACCATGG
>CAZHJO010000393.1:0-3412 GCA_964532755.1 uncultured Maribacter sp.
ATTTATTGCCCAGCTCGGATAGTTATCAAAACTGACCAATGCATTTAAAAGTCATTTAATTTATACCGTTCGGAAAATAACGGTTGATAGTAGCATACTAAGTCAATTGGCCCTTTTCTACTAGGTTTTCTATTTTTTTAATGTTGAAATTAAATTGGCAACCTTGGCCTTTTGCGGATTCGACATGAATATTTCCGCCCATTTTTTCGATTATTTTCTTTACTGTGGCAAGACCAATACCGTTTCCAGGCTCACCAAACCTGTCGGTAGGAGCTATTACCTTGAATATCTGAAAAATCCTGTCTTGTTCTTCCAACGCTATTCCTGGGCCATTGTCACGAAAACAAAACTCATAGAAATCCCCATTCTGGGATATTTCAATTTGGATTTCTACTTCGTCCTTATCATTGTACTTAATTGAATTTGAAACGAGGTTAATCAAAATTTGATGTATTGCGGCTTTGTTTGTATTGATATTCCTTAATTTGGAATTCATCTTCAATACCAAAGAATTGTCAAATGAAAAAAGACCGCTGATATCATTTCGCAGTTCTTTAAGATTGATTTTTGACCCTCCTTCTTTTAATATGGATTCGCTCTTACTGTAGTTTAAAAGTCCGTCAATAAGCCCTTTTAATTTATTGGAGGCTTTTTGGATAAAACCTAGCATTTTTTTTCCATCTTCATCAAATTTTGAAGCATAACATTCAGAGAATAATTCAGCGGTGGAATAAATGGTATTCAAGGGAGACTTTAGATCATGGGCCGCGACATAAGCAAATCGCTCTAATTCTACATTTTTTTCTTCCAATTCACCAACCGTTTTTTGTAACCGGGCATTACTTTTTCGCAGTTTCAAAAGGTTCAACACCTGTCTTGAGAGAGCCTTTAATGAATTGATTTGGCCAGGGCTTAATAATTTTGGTTTATGATCAATAACACATAAGGTCCCTAGGGGCAAGCCATTTTCAGTAATCAATGGGACACCGGCATAAAAAATTACTCTTGGATCACCGATTACCAAAGGATTATCATGAAAGCGCTCATCCGTTCTTGAATCTTGAACTATAAAAATATCCTGAGTATCATTAATGGCATGTGCGCAAAAAGCAAACTCTTTAGGGGTTTCAGTAACACCAAGGCCATGATGTGATTTAAACCATTGTCGTTTATCGTCCAGTAGGCTTACTAAACTTATAGATGTACCACATATTTCTGCAGCAATTGCCGTTAAGTTGTCATAGTCTTCTTCAGGTAGCGTATCCAGAATGGAATAGGATTCCAATGCTGCCAATCGATCTTGCTCTTTAATATGGTCTTTAGGTGGTATCATATTTAGGTTGTTGTCTTTTTAATTGTAGTATAGGTAATTAATACTATAAAACATGTAAGATTAGGATTACTTCGAAGTAGAACGGCCATTTTTGGTCAATAGTATTTCGATACGTATAAAATAGTATGTTATACTATGTAGAATTACCTTGAGCTAAAGCAAATAGGGTCAAATCCTTGCAGGCCGGTCATTCTGGAACCATTGTTCAAAAATGTGGTATAAAATGTAACATAATCGAGACTTGGGTCGTCCTATACTAAAATCTACAGTCCAAGGACAAATACACTTTCTTATGAAAAAATTCACCTTCTTATTTATTCTAGCTGCGGTCTATTGCGCTACCCCAGTACATGCACAACATTTAGACAAACAATTCGATGCCCTATTGCAGGATAATTATAGTGCAGGGAAACCTGGTGCGACCGCTTTAGTTTATAAAGATGGGAAAACATTGTACCGAAAGGCCTTTGGGATGGCAAATTTGGAGCTTAATATTCCCATGAACCCAGAAAATGTCTTTGAACTAGGGTCCATCACCAAACAATTTACGGCGGTTTCCATTTTAATGTTGATGGAACAAGGTAAATTGGGTTTGGAAGATGAAATAACGAAGTTCCTTCCGGACTATCCCACCAATGGAAAGACGATAACGGTCCATCATTTATTGAACCATACTTCCGGGATCAAAAGCTATACCAATATGAAAAGTTTTATGGCACTGGCCCGACAGGATATGTCGCCTACGGAGATCATTGATCATTTTAAGAACGAAACCATGGAATTTGACCCGGGGGAAAAATGGAATTACAACAATTCAGGCTATATCATCCTGGGGCATATTATCGAAAAGATCAGTGGCAAATCCTATGCCGAGTTCATTACCGAAAGTATTTTCCAACCATTGAAAATGGGGAATTCGTACTACGGTAGTCAATCAAAATTGATCAAGAACAGGGCCTCGGGGTATTCGCCCATCGAAGGCGGTTTTAAAAATGCCGATTATTTAAGTTTGACCTTGCCCTATGCCGCTGGTTCGCTTATGTCGAATGTTGATGATATGGTTAAATGGCAGGAGGCCATTCACGACAATACGCTGATTACGACCGAGAGTAAGGCCCTGGCATTCACCAATACTGCTTTGAACAATGGGGAGCCTACAAATTATGGCTACGGATGGCAGGTAAATGCTATTAATGGTACACCCAGTATAGAACATGGCGGTGGAATTTTTGGGTATGTTACCCAAGGGGTGTATCTGCCTTCCGAAAACACCTATGTGATCGTATTGACCAATCGCGATGGCGCCTCCCCACAGGATGCCACGATTAAAATGGCCGCCTTGGCCATAGGCAAACCGTATCCTGATACCGATAAATCGATCAAGCTCTCAGCGAGCCAGCTTAAAAAATGGGTAGGGAACTACGCGTTTGATAATGAGGTATTGCGCAGTATTACTTTGGAAGACGGTCAGCTTTACAGCCAGCGTGAGGGCAGTGATAAGCTGGAATTATTCGCGGTATCACCGAACAAATTCCTGTTCGAAGGGGGAATGACTTCCTACGAATTCGTCATGGAAAACGGGAAGAAAGTGGCTAATTTTGCTGCCCGTTCCAACAAATCCAAAGGGGTGGAAACAGATAGGAAACCAGCAACCGAGAAAGAAGTCATTGCAATAGCCCCTGAAGTATTAAACGACTATGTGGGGATTTATGAGTTGCAACCTGGTTTTGAGGTGACCATCGCCTCAAAAGAAGGAAAACTTTTTGCCCAGGCAACGGGACAACCACAATTTGAAGTATTTGCGGAAGCTGAAGACACTTTTTTCCTAAAAGTAGTAGCCGCACAATTGGTCTTTGGTAGGAATGATTCAGGTGAGGTGGTTGACCTTACCTTGAACCAAGGCGGGCAATCGCTCCAAGGCGATAAAAAATAAGGACTAGATTTCTATTTTAGTCTGGATGAGGTTTGAAATACCCTTGGCGATCATTCGTGTTTTATCGGCGTTCCATACCTCGCATTCAGCATTGATGATCTGCTTGCCTTTTTTATTGATCTTGGTCTGGGCTATAATGGTCTCCC
>CAZHJO010000394.1:0-3406 GCA_964532755.1 uncultured Maribacter sp.
AAAATCGCCTTTATAAGCCCAGGTAAACAATAAAAGTACCGCTGCCAATATTATTCCGTTCAATGTTGCGAGGAGCATCTCCTTTATCAATCGATTCCCAACACTGCCCTTCAAATCATCATTGGCAAGACCTTGAACAATGATAGCACTCGATTGTACTCCAACATTACCTGCCATTGCAGCAATCAAGGGTGTAAAAAAGAATAATATGGCATGCTTACTTATCATTTCTTCAAAATTACCCATTATTGCCGCGGCACCAACACCGCCAACAAGTCCTAGGAACAGCCAGGGTAAACGGGCCCGGGTGAGGTCCCAAATACTATCGTCGGCCTCTACATCCTGAGAGATACCTGCTGCCAATTGATAATCCTTTTCGGCCTCTTCCCTAATAACATCCACAATATCATCGATGGTAATTCGCCCTACCAACCTGCCCATTTCATCAACAACGGGAATTGCTTCCAAATCATATTTAGACATGATTTTAGCCACTTCCTCCGGATCTTCATTTACATTAACAGAATCTACCTTGGGAATATAAATATCCCTAATATGACTTTTTGTAGAGGTGGTCAATAGATCCTTTAATGATAATCTACCTTTCAAAGTATCTTCATCATCAACCACATAAATTGAATGAACGCGGGTTACATTTTCCGCTTGGGCACGCATTTCCTTAACACAAGTAAGCACATTCCAGTTTTCCCTAACTTTTACCAATTCCTTGGCCATGAGTCCGCCTGCCGAGTTTTCGTCATACCGCAAAAGTTCAACAATATCCTTGGCGTGTTCCTTATCCTCGATTTCGGAAATAACCTCTTGAACAATGTCCACAGGAAGTTCCCCTACAATATCAGCTGCATCATCGGTATCCAATTCCTCAAGCTCCTCGGCAATCTCTTTGACAGAAAGATTATTAAGAATGACCTCCCGTACATCTTCATCAAGTTCAGTAAGTACATCGGAGGTTTTATCACTATCAAGAAGTTTAATTAGATAGATTGCCTGTTCCTCATTGAGTTCATCGATAATCTCGGCGACATCGGCATAGTGTACCTCTTCCAAAAGTGATTCCAGTTTGGAATTCTTTTGGTCCACGATCAATTGCTCTAATTCTTGTAAAAGCTCGTCTGTTAGTTTAAACGGTGTCATTCGCTATCTTCTTTGCCAACCCAATAAAATCAGCAACAGCCAATTGTTCCGGGCGTTGGTCAAATATAGCATCTTCTTTGAGAATATTAGAGAGGTCAAAGCTTTTTAAACTATTGCGCAAGGTTTTTCTTCGCTGATTGAAAGCTGTTTTCACAACACGGAAGAATAACTTTTCATCACATCCCAGTTCAAAATCTTCTTTTCTGGTCAACCGTAAAACACCCGAATGCACCTTAGGTTGTGGATCAAACACTTCTGGTTCTACTGTAAATAGATATTCGGCACTATAGTAGGCTTGCGATAAAACAGACAGGATTCCGTAGGTTTTATTCCCTTCTTTGGCACAAATTCGTTCGGCTACCTCTTTTTGGAACATTCCCGAAAATTCGGGAATTTGATGGCGCCATTCCAACATCTTAAATACAATCTGTGTAGAAATATTATAAGGGAAGTTACCGGTTATGGCAAACGGCTCAGTACCGAAAAGTGTAGCTAGATCGAATTTCAGAAAATCGGCTTCAATTACTTTAAAGGTGTTATTGTTCCCTACTATTTCGGGATGTTCCAAAGGAAAACTCTGATTGAGGTATACGACCGATTCCGAATCCAAGTCCATTGCCACAAGGTCTATTTCATTTTGAAGTAGATACTTGGTCAATACTCCGGTACCAGGGCCAATTTCAATCACATTTCTATATCCCTCAAATGAAAGTGTTTCAGCAATTTGTTTCGCAATAGACTCATCTTTTAAAAAATGCTGTCCCAGGTATTTTTTTGCTTTGACAGGTCCTTCTTTTTTAAAGTGCGTTTTGTTTTTCCAGTACGAAGTGGAACTCTTTTTTTTTCTTTTGCGCATGGATTCAATGTTCACTTACAATTTCAAGCTCTGTTCGGAATGAAACAAATTTATTCGGAAATAACCGAAGGGCATCTACCCTTAACCTAGGTGCGTCTTCGGAATAATAGGCAAGTAAGGTTTCTTTATCTACGGTGGTGAATTGTACCGAATAAGTGGTGCCACCCATATCCTCATCAACCAGGACCCTACACATTTTTGCAGATAGAAATTTTCCTGTCGCCAGTACATCGGGAATATGGATTTCCTGCATCCATTTGAGCCATTGGTCATGTACAGATTCATCAATATTCGTGGTAACGTTATATATGAACATAGGCCTTACTCTTATCTCCCTAAAAGGGAGCAGTTTAAATGTTGTCTAATATTTCTTTCGAAATCCATCTGCCTATTTTACTTTATTTAGTCAAAAACCCTCTCCTTGGGGAAGGATTTTAGTATGGACCTTTAATTTATGCTGTCGCCCCGCAACCTTCTAAAATTGGTTCGCGCTTGGGGAAAATAATAACTGTCCTGGTAATTATAAATTATTTTTTCATAGTGCTCCCTGGCTTTTTCTGGTTCGTTCAGCACATTTCTATACAATTCCCCTAAAGCGAAATATGCATCATCGGCCAATATATCGCCTGCAAAGAATTCCACTATTTTTTGGTAATTGAATACGGCCGATTCATAATCTTTTACGCCTACAAGCAGTTCCCCTTGTTTGAGCAGGGCTTCATCCTCTATTTTTTCCCCCTTATGGTTTTGCAGTATATCATCCAAAGCGGCAATCGCCTCTTTGGTCTTGTTTTGATAAGCGAGCAAATCTGCACGGGCATATTTTCGCAAGGCGGTCTGAGTGGAATCTTCCAAGGAATTGTCAGAGATCAACAAGCTCAATTGCATGGCATCATTAGCAATAAGCTGGGAGGTAGAACTACGCAGTACCTTTAATTGGGTGAGTGCCCAAGCAAAATCACCTTTATAAAAACTGGTCTGTGCCACTTTGAATCTGGCATTCTGTCCAAGCACGTCGTTCTTTAGATTTTTCTGGATTTGTGAAAAATAAATCAGTGCCTGATTGAACTTTTTATCAAAAACCAAGATGTCTCCCAAAGCCAATTTTACAAAGGCCCTGCCTCGTGGGTTTAAAGGTAGCTCCAAACAATTCTTAAGAATATCAATGGCGGGTTCCGGGGTGTCTAACTTGAAGGTCAAAAAATTGGCATAGGCAATTTGTAGCTGCAAGGTTTGACTCTTATACCCGTGGGTTTCTTCTAAAACCTTATATTGTTTTTCAACTTCGACCAATGTTTTTTGATTGGCATCCATTAATTGAATATCAATCAAATTCAATTGTGCATTCAATCTTGTGACCTCATCAGCGGATTTTTCTATGACATACTCGAAGAT
>CAZHJO010000395.1:0-3398 GCA_964532755.1 uncultured Maribacter sp.
AAGTTGTTAGCTTCTTCATCAAAATAGTCAATGATATTCTTTAAGGAATCATTCTCGTAAGCGAAAGCATAAATAGGTTTGCCATTATGCTCAAAATAAGCGGATTCAATAGGCTCTGCCCCAGCGTATATTGAATCGTTAATGTATTTTTCCTTGTAAATCACCTTGAATTTATCTCCCTTTTGCAGTCTAAAGAAATCTATGGTCCATGCGTATACTTCAGATAAATTATTGGTGACATTGTAATCGATACCTTGCTCCAATATAGCTTCGGATAATGAAGTCTCAATAATCCCGGAAGCTTCCCGCTCAATATATTTCACTTCTTTTTTATCCTTATAAGCAACTACACTGTCCCTTAAGTCGACCACAGTATAGTTGATCGCGTCATTTTCATAAATGAATACCTGTGCTCTCTCGGTAGTATCCTTTGATTTTAAAATTACATAGGGCTTCCCTACATTTATTCTCCTGACATCAAAAGTGTCTCTGAAATCCTGGGAAATTTTATATATTTTTGGATATTCCACTTTATGCTCTAGCATTAATTCCCCAAAACTATCGCCATTTCTCACGGTGTCTTCTTGCACTGTAAAATCGTTAAGATTGAAGCCATAACGTTCTACAATTTCAGGTTCTTCAATCACTGCCAAGGTGGCTACACTATTTTCAAGTGACGTATTGGTAGTATCTTCCTTGCAAGAAGCAAGGAAAACCAAGATGATAAATATGCCCCAATATTTATTCATTATTCTCTTTTTGTTTTTTCTGGATTAAACATATGGTCTACCCATTGTTTGCCCCAGTCGTTTAACTCTTCTTTGGTATAAAGTTCTGGAAAAAACACGATTTTTTGAAAACTTGGAGGAAGGAATTTCTTCCAATTGGTGCCTCCAGTAGCATCGACCTGCCCTTTTTCTTTTCCTAAATACCTATGGGCAGAACCCATATGCATTAAAGGCCAGTTTATATTCGCGTTAATATCCAATGTTTTTAACGCTTTCATGAGTACTTTATTATTCTTTTGCTCTATAGATAGTTCTAAATATTTATGATAAACCGTACTTTCTTTTACTTGCTTGGCTATCCTGATCAATCTTGGCGTATATCTATACTCAAATTGTTTAAGGGTCAATGTCTTCTCACCGGTTATCCTATCTGTTGCTCCCCTTTTCCAATAGACATGTTCATATAACTCCTCTATAGTATTTTTTGACGAATATTGATCTCGTTCGGCATAGTGAACCAAATTCTCCAAAGGCGTTGCGTATACCTCTATCATTCTGTACTGAACAGACTGAAAACCACTAGCTGGTAATAAGGCCATTCGGTATTTTAGGAATTGTTCGCGCTCCATACCTTTTATCATGATGCTGAAAGATGATATCAGCGCTTCATAATAACTATTGATGCGTCTTGCCTTTTCAATAAAAAAATCAACATCCTGTGCCTTATGGTCAACGAACTGTTTTTGCTCGTGCAATATAAGTTTAAAATACAATTCGGTAATCTGATGGTACATAATAAATATCTCCTCATCAGGGAAATAGGTGCGAGGTACTTGAAGGCTTAATAATGTATCTAGATGAATATAATCCCAGTAGGTGAGATATCGTTGGTAAAGGAGGCCATCTAAATAAGAGCTTAAATCTTGGCCAGAATCCCTGTATTTTTCTTCGAGTTTTAAAATTTGGGATTCAATCTGCTCTTTTTCTTCCATTCTATGGTCAATCCATTACTATTTTAAACTGATGTTTTAGACCATTATAGCCATCCAAATCAGCCTTTATTGCACCTACGGCCAATTCGGCTTTTATACGAATCGGAATCCTGTTTTTATCTTTCGAAACCCAAAGCGTTAGACTTTCCTGTTCCTTAAAAACCCTTCCCGATTGCACCAATGGTCTAAATTTGTAACATTCAACTTTGCCATATTTGGTTCTGATAATTTCGGTGCCCAAATATTTTAATTTAAAATTGAAGATACCATCGTCATCGTACAATAACTTCAAATTTATGGCCTCCCCTTTTACTAAATCCTTTGGATCATAGTTGTTCCGCAAGTAATAAAAGGCGGAAATGAGGTCCTGTATGCTATCTTGGAGGGTAAAATTAATCTTTTTCTTGTTCTTTTTATCATTAAGAACGGCTTTATCCTTTTCATGGTCAAAATTGATTTCCACATCTTTTTTATAACCCCCTTCATTTATTTTTCGAACAAATCTGTAGGGCTTGCCATCTACTTTACCAAAGTAACTTTCATAGGTATCATCAACCTTGAAAAATATACTTGCAAAGCCCGTTGTTTGACCTTTCCCCACGACATGATAAACGGGAACCCCCCCGATACTGTCTGACTTCACATGCAAGGTTGCATAACTTGCATTGAGCCAACCATAATGCATACGGAATTTCAACCACTCGCCCGGTTCAAAAACAGACTCCCCAATCTGGGCATTTAAACCAAGTGATAGAACCAAAAACAATAATGTAATGAATGCTCTCATACCTAATTCTTATGTAAAACTACTAAAAGTGAACTAATCTTTTTTATTAGTTACACATACATAAACAAAATTTATTCCAAAGTATTGTGCAAAAAAAAAGCCCAGTAGAATAACTGGGCTTTTCCTAAATAACCAACCAAACTTTAAATTATGAAAAACCAATACTTAAAGTTGTAAGGGAACCACCCCTTACTTGAGCAAATTTAATACATACTAGTGGTGGCTAATACTCTTTTAACGTACTTTAACTATTCCCTTAACAGATATTTATACAAGTTTTTAAAAAATTGACAAATTATTAAGAATTCCTAACCATTTATAAGGTGCCTCGGGATTCCTGTTCTCGTTCAATAGCCTCAAAAAGTGCCTTGAAATTTCCTTTGCCAAAAGATTTTGCCCCTTTCCGTTGAATAATTTCGATGAACATGGTGGGCCTATCTAATATTGGTTTTGTAAAAATCTGAAGTAAATAGCCTTCATCATCCCTATCAATAAGGATACTGAGTTCTTTTAAGGGAGCAAGATCTTCATCTATTTCCCCCACCCTGTCCAATACATCTTCATAATAAACCCCAGGAACTGTCAGAAACTCCACGCCGCGGTCTCTAAGTGCGGTAACTGTTTCAATTATATTATCCGTGGCCATGGCCATATGCTGAACACCGGCCCCGTTATAGAACTCTATATATTCCTCTATTTGTGATTTTTTTCTTCCGTCTGCCGGTTCGTTAATAGGGAATTTAATCCTTCCATTACCGTTGCTCATTACCTTACTCATAAGAGCGGTATACTCGGTTGAAATATCCTTGTCATCAAAAGAGATCAACTGGGCAAAACCCATTACTTCTTCATAGAACTTACACCATTTGTTCATTTCGTTCCATCCAACAT
>CAZHJO010000396.1:0-3395 GCA_964532755.1 uncultured Maribacter sp.
CCCGATACAAACAAAACTGTAACAACCGCAATTAGGCTTACTTTGAGACTCATATGAACATCTTTTTATTGCGCTTATGAAGTTACCAAAACATCTTTAAAATAGTATATTTGCCATTACACTTTTTCTATAATGAGATCATTACAGATAGCATACATTTTTATTTTTCTTTCATTCACGGGCTGTGCGCAAAAAAAATTGGATAGAACCCTGAGTATGCTTAATAAGGAATCAATTCCTTATATTCAGGTGAACGAAGTTAATGCACAGGACAGTCTTGTTCTCCTCGACACGCGCAAAATCGAGGAATTTGAGGTTAGCCATCTTAAGAATGCCATTTGGGTTGGTTATGACGAATTCGAACCACAGAAAATAAAGGATTCCATACCTGATTTTAATACTCCGATCGTTGTGTACTGTTCTATTGGGGTACGCTCCGAGGATATTGGCGAGAAACTACAGAAATTGGGTTATAAGAACATCCAAAATCTATATGGCGGCATTTTTGAATGGAAGAATTTGGGTTATCCTGTTTTTGATACTATTGGCAACGAAACAGAAAAAGTGCATGCTTATAATAAGCTTTGGGGCAAATTACTGACCAAGGGCGAAAAGGTATACGACTAAGATGACTGGTATTATGGGCATCATTTTACCCCAAACGAACAAAAAAGATAAAAAAGCGATTCACTAACCCTTGATAAATTCAAAAAATCTATTACTCATTTTTACTAGGAATCCCGTCCTAGGCCACTGCAAAACTCGTTTAGCAGCAACGGTTGGGAATAAAGTCGCCTTGGATATTTACAAATATCTCTTAAAACACACCTTTAGGATTACCAAAAAACTTCAGGTACACAAACAGGTTTATTATTCCGAAGAGGTCTGGGATGATGATATTTGGGATAGTACTATTTTTGAAAAGCACTTACAACAAGGTTCAGATTTAGGCGAACGTATGGCAAATGCATTTCGTAAAGGCTTTAATGATGGATTTGAAAATATCATCATCATCGGGAGTGATGTGTTCGATTTAAATACGCGTGACCTGGAACAAGCTTTTGCCTCCTTGGTACAGAATGATTTTGTCATTGGGCCTGCCTTGGATGGAGGATACTACCTGCTAGGGATGAAATCCTTAAATGATAAGGTATTTAAAAATAAGACTTGGGGAGGTAAAAAGGTATTTCAATGCACAATGAACGACTTAAAAAAGAAGAAGGTATCCATTTTAAAAGCGAAGAATGACATTGATCTTTATGAAGATGTTAAATATATTGAAGCTTTTCAACCCTATTTGAAAAATATATGATTATTACTGAGCAACAATTACAAGAGTCAACAGACTATTTAAAGGAAAAAGGTTTTGACAATCCAGAAATAGGCATTGTTTTGGGAACTGGATTGGGCCAGTTGGTCGATGCTATTGAAAACCCCATAACAGCGCATTACAATAATATTCCGTTTTTCCCTTTGGCCACGGTCGAATTCCATTCGGGTAAATTGATCTATGGGACCATAGAAGGCAAAAAGACCGTTGTCATGGAAGGTCGCTTTCATATGTATGAAGGCTATGATTTTGTTGATGTAACCTATCCCATTCGCATAATGCACCGACTTGGTGTACAACGGTTATTCGTATCGAACGCCGCAGGTGCTGTTAACCTCGACTTTAAAAAAGGGGATATTATGCTTATTGAGGACCACATAAACCTATTGGGAGGTTCCCCATTGGCGTTCGGTAACGTCGCCGAATTCGGTGACCGATTTGTAGACATGAGCGAACCTTATGATGTTGATATGCGCACTAAAATAAGCGCCATTGCGAAACGTAAGAATATCAGTTTACAAAAAGGGGTTTATGCAGCTGTTATTGGTCCGCAATTGGAAACCAAAGCAGAATACCGAATGTTAAAGATCATAGGTGCCGATGCAATTGGCATGAGCACGGTGCCCGAAGTAATTGTTGCCAATCATTTACGACTACCCATTGTAGCCGTCTCTGTATTGACAGATGAATGTGACCCAGATAATCTTGAGCCCGTTGATATTCAAGAGATTATAAGAATTGCTGGCGAAACAGAACCAAAAATGATTGAATTATTCAAGGAATTAATAAAAGAACTATGAGTTATTTAGATGCAACCAACGATTTATACAAGGAAGCCGCCATAAACCCTGATGAAGGATTATGTTGCACCACAAACCCGATTTGGCAATTTCCTGGATTATCAATTCCCAGGATCATGCAAGAGATGAATTATGGGTGCGGTAGCACGGTCTCGGCGCAGGATTTGGTCAACAATCCGAAGGTACTTTACGTAGGTGTAGGAGGTGGAATGGAACTTTTACAATTCTCTTATTTTTCCCGTCAAAAAAATGGTGTGACCGGCGTGGATGTGGTTGACGAAATGTTGGAGGCTTCAAGACAGAATTTTAAGATTGCCGAAATTGAAAATGATTGGTTCAAAAGCGAATTTGTGAATCTTGTCAAAGGCGACGCCTTGGACTTGCCTATTGAAGATGGCAGTATTGATGTTGCAGCACAGAACTGTCTTTTTAATATTTTTAAGACCGAGGATTTAAAAAAGGCCATTTCAGAGATGTATCGCGTTCTTAAACCACGGGGTCGCCTGGTAATGAGTGACCCCATTTGCGAACAATCAATGAACGATGAACTTCGCAATGATGACAGACTTCGCGCCCTTTGTTTAAGTGGCAGCATACCCATCAAAGACTATATAAAAGCGCTGACCGATGCTGGTTTTGGCACTATAGAAATCAGGGCAAGAAAATCATATAGAGTATTATCGCCCAATCATTACCCAACCCAAGATTTGATTTTTATAGAATCTATAGAAATCGCCGCTATTAAGGACCCTATGCCGGAAGACGGACCCTGCATTTTTACGGGTAAAACGGCGATCTATTATGGTGATGAAGCGTTTTTTGATGACAACGCTGGGCATGTACTCATGCAAAACCAACCTTTGGCCGTTTGCGATAAAACTGCAGCGGTTTTGGCTAAAAACAGCGAACAAATACATATTAGCGATAGCACATGGCACTATAATGGTGGAGGTTGTTGTTGATTTCTATTGTAAGGTTTGATACTTACCTGTGAACTAATGTAACATCGTTTATTCTAAAACCGAACAATGATCAGTCTAAAATCATTGGGCATTATGGTGTTGCCCTTTATGTTGTTATTGAATTGTTTTGGACAGAGCCCGCTGCAGGAAAAGTATGAAAACAGTGTCAAAGTCCTTGACCATACTTCATTGGACGCTCTGTTAAAAAAGTATGTAGATGACGATGGCAATGTTGATTATAAGAATTTTAAGAATGATGCTGACCAACTGAACAGTTATTTAGATTACCTCGCTCAAAATCCT
>CAZHJO010000397.1:0-3390 GCA_964532755.1 uncultured Maribacter sp.
TATCATCGAAATGGAAGAAATAGAAAGGGATTTGGATATATAAAAATTCAAAATTCTGAATTCACAATTTTGGATTTATGAAGTTAAACATACTAGGCTGTTATGCAGCCACCCCACGCACGCTGACCAATCCGACCTCCCAAGTATTGGAAATCAAAAACCATTTATTTTTAATAGATTGTGGAGAGGGAACCCAAGTGCAACTTCGCAAAAACAAGATAAAATTTTCGAGGATCAACCATATTTTCATCTCACATCTACATGGTGATCATTTTTTTGGATTACCGGGATTAATTTCAACCTTTCGTCTTCTGGGAAGGGACAAGGAGATGCATATCTACGGTCCAAAGGGTATAAAAGAGGCCATTACCTTACTTTTGAAATTGGGAGACTCTTGGACCAATTTCCCTATACGCTTTCATGAGCTCACCTCTAAAGAACCTGAAATCATATTTGAGGATGAAAAGACAACCGTGGAAACTATACCACTAGACCATAGGGTATATACCAACGGTTTTCTTTTCAGGGAGAAATTGGGAGAACGTAAGTTGAATATTGAGGCAGTTGCAAAATATAAGATCGATAAGTGTTATTTTCAGAATATCAAAAACGGCAAGGATATAATCCTGGATAATGGCGTCACAATTCCCAATATCAAACTCACTTTTGACCCCCCAAAAGCCAAATGTTATGCTTATTGCAGTGATACAGGATACTATCCGGAAATTGTAGATCAAATTAAAAGGGTAGATGTATTATACCACGAGTCCACATTTTTGGAATCCGAGGCCCACCTTTCCGCCAAGACCAAACATGCAACTGCAAAAGAGGCAGCTACCATTGCAAAAAAAGCCAAGGTCAATACTTTGATTTTGGGTCACTACTCTACACGCTATAAATCGATTGATCTATTCAAGGAAGAAGCCCAAGAAATTTTCCCGAAGGTTCTTTTGGCGGATGATGGAAAGCAAATAGAAATTTAAGTAGCATATTTGGCCTTGGGGTCTATTTCATCGGATTTGAGACCGCAATAAAAACATTATAAATCTTCCCTTTTTCCTATCTTTTGTTGAACTTTGTCTATCTTGTTTTAAGATTACAATACAATGGAGAAAGACTTAGGCAATTATAGAAAATCATATGGAAAAAGTGCCTTGAATGAGGATACTATCTCAGACAATCCCATGGAGTTGTTTCAAAAGTGGTTTTATGAGGTCGAGGCTTCAAATACTGTTGACGAGACCAATACAATGTGTATTTCGACCATTGGTTTGGATGGGTATCCCAAGAGTCGCGTGGTCCTCCTAAAAAAATATACCTATGAAGGTTTTATTTTCTATACGAATTATGAAAGTGAAAAGGGGAAGTCTATTGCAGTAAACCCGAATGTTTGCCTTTCTTTCTTTTGGCATTCCATGGAGCGACAGGTCATCATCAAAGGAACTGCCGAAAAAATCGCCGAAAACTTATCAGATGGTTATTTTGAGTCCCGACCCGAAGGCAGCAAATTAGGGGCAATTGTATCTGATCAAAGTGAGGTAATTGCGTCGCGAGCTATTTTGGAAGAAAAGTTAAAGGCCTTGGAAGGGCAATATGAAGGCAAGGAAATTCCACGACCTAGTTATTGGGGAGGATATTTGGTAAAACCGGTATCCATTGAATTTTGGCAGGGGAGGCCCAACCGATTGCACGATCGGATCCGCTATTCCCTACAAAATGACTTTAGTTGGAAAATAGAGCGTTTAGCTCCATAAAATATAAGATCTTATGAAAAAGTTGATTTTGGTTAGGCATGGTAAATCCTCATGGGAGTATTCAGTAAATGATAAGGATAGGCCTTTGAAGGAAAGAGGGATCAATGATGGTCATCTGGTGGTTAATGCCTTCAAGCACAAAAATGTTGTGATTGATGCGATATTTGCCAGTCCAGCCAATCGGGCCTTGCATACATGTTTGATTTTTCTACGCCAACTTCAATTTCCGTTTGGTCAGTTTGAGATTACCGATGAACTTTATGATTTTTCAGGGGATTATATACTTCAATTTGTGAAGAATTTGGATAATTCATTTAAAACTGTAATGATCTTTGGTCATAATCATGCCTTTACGCATCTTGCAAACGCCTTGGGAAGCACCTACCTTGATAACGTTCCTACAAGCGGATTGGTGCACTTGACTTTTGACACCGATAACTGGAGTTCAATAGCAAAGGGAGTCACAACCGATACCATATTCCCAAAACATTTGAAATAATGATTAAAACCAAAAATCAATATATAAATCGAGAGATAAGTTGGTTAAGTTTCAACGCGCGGGTCTTACAGGAAAGTGCGGATAAAAATGTACCACTTATTGAGCGACTTCGATTTCTAGGGATTTTCTCCAATAACCTCGACGAATTTTTCAAAGTACGTTATGCGACAGTAAAACGAATAGTACAGGCCGGGAAAAAAGGGAAAAGCGAATTGGGGGGCGAGACGGCAAAACATTTATTGGCAGAGATAACGAGTATCGTCATTAAACAGCAGGCTAAAAGTCTTGAGATTTTAACCAATATCAAGAAAGAACTCGAGGCCCAGAATATATTCCTAATTGATGAGACCCAAATTGCGGATGAGCACGAAGTATTCGTTAAGAATTACTTCATTCAAAATGTGAGTCCCGTGTTGATGACCATAATTTTGAATGATTTGGCGGAGTTCCCTTTATTAAAGGATACTGCGGCATATTTGGCAGTAAGAATGGTTCTTATTGATGACAAGGACATTAAAAAGAAGAATATAAGATATGCGCTCATTGAAGTTCCAAAAGGTATTGACCGTTTTGTGGTGCTACCTAAAATAGGGGATAAGAATTATATTATTATTCTTGATGATTTAATTCGGTATTCATTGCGTAGCATTTTCAATATGTTCTCCTATGAGTCAATTACGGCGCATATGATTAAGATTACCCGTGATGCCGAGTTGGATATTGATAACGATTTGAGCAAGAGCTTTATCGAAAAAATATCATCTAGCGTAGAGGGAAGAAAAATTAGTGATCCAGTTCGCTTCGTTTACGATGTAAATATAGAAAAGGACACCCTCCAATTTCTAAAGGACAAAATGAATATTGAAGATACCGATAGTGTCATTCCTGGAGGGCGGTACCATAACAGACGCGATTATATGGGATTTCCAAGCTTGGGCAGGCAAGATTTAATGTATGATAGGATTACCCCACTTCCTGTTAAAGGCCTAAGTTTAGAAGGGAGTTTGTTCGAAAAGATTGCCGAAAAGGACTACCTGCAATATGCTCCCTATCAAACATTTTCCTATGTCATAAAATTTTTAAGAGAGGCCGCTTTGGATCCAAAGGTCAGAAGTATAAAAATTACAGTATACCGCC
>CAZHJO010000398.1:0-3390 GCA_964532755.1 uncultured Maribacter sp.
CCTTGTCAGTGATTATATGGCCGGCCGGAGACCCTAAACTTACTAGCATACCATCTCGGACAATAAACGGATTAATCGCATCTGGGATACTGTCCATGGCAGGGACATCAATATGCCAACCGGTCAAATCCTTTCCGTTAAAAAGGCTTGTGGTTTCCTGTGAACTACAACTTGAGGTAATAATAAATAGAAACAATAAAAGGCTTAGGTTCTTCATGGTAATGTATCTTTTAAAATTCAATATTAAATTTAGTCACTTTCTTTGAATAACGATCTTCTTGAATTTAGTTAAAATCAAAATAAGACCATTTACTAACTTTTATCAGTTTTTTAGCTCCCCTGGCTTAATATCTTTGTAGTGACAAACAATGACCAAAGTGAATTCTAAAGCGCAATTGCTTAAAAAGAAACTTAAAAATATCTACAATAAGGTATTTGAGGTAAAATTAATTAATGAGATTCTCGAAGTGAGTACTTTCGAGCGGCTCAAAAAAGGGGAATTGTTAATAGATATTGGTGATGAAATGACCCATATTCCGCTAATAATCAGTGGTGTAATCAAGATCGTTAGAAAGGACAATGCCCATGAACTTTCACTTTATTATCTGGATCAAGGTGATACCTGTGCCATTTCTTTTGCCAATTGTTTAAATCGTAAAAAAAGTATTTTCAAAGGCATTGTGGAAGAGGACGTTGAAATGTTTCTTCTGCCCGTAAAAAAAATTGACCAGTGGCTGGTTAAATATAAATCATGGCGTTATTTTATCATTGATAGTTATCACTATCGTTTACTTGAAATGGTCAGCTCTATAGATAGTTTGGCCTTTTTAAAAATGAAAGGTCGTGTGCACAATTATTTGATTGAAAGATCACACACCGCAAAAACCCCTTCCCTTGATATCACACATCAAGAAATTGCGAATGACCTTAACACTTCTAGGGTAGTTGTTACAAGGTTATTAAAAGAGCTGCATGATGCTGGTGAAATTGCATATACCCGTAACAAAATCCGTATTTTAAGTAAAGAGTAATCTTTTATAGTTTCACATTTTACTCCTTTCCAATTCTGAAATTGATCTAACCAATTAAACTTACCCATTACAGTTATAAGGAAATATTACACTACCTTGGATTATTATCCAATATCATAATAATGGAAATGAGTAAAACATTTCCTGTCGAAATTAAAACCTAAAAAAAATGAACAAAACCATAGTATTGCATAGCAGACCTCTTGGAATGCCCAAACTTTCTGATTTTAAATTTAAGGATGAGACCGTACCAGAACTTTCAGATGGCGAAGTTCTCTTAAAGGCTGTCTACGTTTCCGTGGACCCCTATTTAAGGGGTCGCATGAATGATGTAAAATCTTATATACCGCCGTTTGAACTTTATAAACCAATTACATCTGGTATTATCGCTGAGGTAGTAACATCTAAAAACCAAGGCTTCGTCGAAGGTGAATTTGTCTTTGGTATGTTGGCATGGAAAGAACAGCAGGTTTCAGATGGGGAAGGCTTGTTGAAAGTTGATCCAGAAAAAGCTCCCTTATCTGCTTATTTGGGGGTTTTGGGAATGACCGGATTAACAGCCTATTTAGGCCTGACAGAAATTGGAAAGCCAAAGAAAGGTGAAACTTTGGTAGTTTCTGGCGCAGCGGGTGCCGTAGGTAGTATCGTAGGGCAGATCGGTAAAATCATGGGCTTGCATGTAGTAGGGATTGCAGGTACCGCCGAAAAAGTAGCAATGCTAAAAACCGACTTTGGGTTTGACGAAGCAATTAATTACAACACTACTGAAAATATGGTAAAAGCTCTTGCTGCCACTTGTCCCAATGGGATAGATGTATACTTTGACAATGTGGGTGGAATAATTTCCGAAGCCGTATTATTCAATATTAACAAATATGCACGCATGATCAATTGCGGGGCCATTTCTGTTTACAATGAAACATCCTTACCCAAGAGCATAAGTGTACATACTTTTTTAATTCGCAAGAGTGCCTTGATGCAGGGCTTTATCGTCTTTGATTACGAGGATAAATACCCAACAGCCATGACCCAATTGGGAACATGGCTGAAAGAAGGTAAACTAAGCTATACAGAAACCATTCGCCATGGTTTTGAGGGCATACCACAGGCTTTCATTGATCTTTTTGATGGAAAAAACAAGGGTAAAATGGTGATTAAACTATAGCTATACCAGCCACTCTCTACTTGTTATTTGCGCCCCTCATCAACCATTTTTCGCAGCATTTCCCGCGCATTTTTGCCAGTTGGACCATTTGGATCCATTAGAATCGCCTTATTGTAATATTCCGTGGCCTTACTTCTATCACCTGCTTTTAAATATCCTTCGGCAAGACTGTCCCATGCATTCGCGGAATCAGGAAACAGGTCGGTGGTCATTTGAAATACAAAAATAGCTTCCTTGGTTTGCCCACTGCCCAAAAGCTGGTATCCAGCCCTGTTAAACTCCTCTTCAAATTGGAAAAATCGGTATTTGGGATCATTGACCATCTTAACCGCATCGGTCTTAAGTTGTTCGATCTTACCCGTTAAAAACAAATTCGTCATATGGTCCATGGGATTCAATACAAAATCAGTAGCATCAAAAGTCAGGGCTTCGTCAAGAACAGGATCTCTATTCAAAATATAATCTTCTGAACTCATGTCAACGGCAACATGGGGGGCCAACCAATCACGACCCTCCCACTGTGGTTTATCTTGCCACCAGGCAAACGATAAATAGGCAGGGATTTTACTATTGGGTAGCTCTACCCTATTATTATCGCCATAGAAGTTTATGTTTTCACTTGTAGGCTCACCAATAAAAATGGCATTGGTATAATTGCTCATTTCGTTCACCAAATTTTGACAGGCAGAAAACGTACGCCTACCTATTATCACGTACAGATTACCGACCTTGTCTATTTTTTCGGATTTTAAAATTCCTCTAATTATAGGCTTGTTCTTATAATTATTACCACCTCCGTTCAAACGGACATCAATAACCAATCGCTCAACTTCATTCGTTTCGATAAATTTGAATACTCGATTATAAAACGTAGGTATGTCCTCAGCTGGATCATCCTGTATTTGACTATGTCTTACATAGACTGTCTTTTGTTCAGGTAAATATTCATAATAATAGATCTTATCCAAATTCTTTAAATAATAAGGCGTATTATCTTGCGCACGAGAATCCATCCAAATACTGTCCTGCTGCATTAAACCATATGTGGTCGGCACACGTTCTCCCTTGGGCAACGACTTAAATGATTGTTTGAAAGTTTTACCATTTTTTTCCAAGGAAAGTTCAACAGTATCCGATAATTCCTTGATAATACCTTGGGCGTGCAAAACCTCCGGGATACTTAAATAATTACCG
>CAZHJO010000399.1:0-3375 GCA_964532755.1 uncultured Maribacter sp.
CACCACTGAACTGGTACTCCCCTTTTGTATAACCAATTTTATTGATTATACTTCTTGCAATATTCTGGACGTCCAAATAAGTATGACTTTTCACTTCACCGGCCAAAACTACCTGTCCGGTGGTTACTAAGGTCTCGCAGGCCACTTTACTTTCTGGATCAAAAGCCAGAAAACTATCCAATAATGCATCACTGATTTGGTCAGCTACTTTATCAGGATGCCCTTCACTAACAGATTCTGAGGTAAATAAATATGCCATTTTCACTTAATTTGTAGAAGGGAAGATCAAATTGACTGCAATCGGAGCGAAAACACTGAAGAAATTCAGAAGTAACTGCTTTAGCATTTTTTAAACCGAAAAAAACGGTATATGAGGTTGCAATCAGACAAATCTTTCCTCTTGATTTTAGATAACAAAAATACGTATTTCATAGTGAAATAAAAACTTTGGAATCAAATTATTATATGATGTATTTCATCTTAATTCTTTTCTCGTACTCGATATACTTTGTATATTGCTACATTCTATAATGATAGTTCAATAACCTAACCGAAAATATAGTATTAGCATGCATATTGCCGTTGCAGGAAACATAGGCGCCGGAAAGACCACTTTAACTAAACTCCTCGCCAAACACTATAAATGGGAAGCTCATTTTGAGGATGTTGTAGACAATCCATATCTAGATGATTTTTATAATCAAATGGAGCGTTGGAGTTTTAATCTTCAAATTTATTTTCTTAATCATAGATATCGTCAAGTACTAAAATTCAGGGAAAGCGGTAAAAATATCATCCAGGACAGGACCATCTATGAGGATGCCTATATTTTCGCTCCCAATTTACATGCCATGGGTTTGATGACCAATAGGGATTTCACCAATTATTCAAGCCTTTTTGAGCTGATGGAAAGTCTGGTTCAACCCCCAGATTTGCTAATCTACCTTAGAAGCTCGATACCTAATTTAGTAAACCAAATTCATAAAAGAGGTCGAGATTACGAAAACTCGATTTCGATTGATTATTTAAGCAGATTGAATGAACGTTATGAAGCTTGGATCCATGGTTATGAAAAAGGAAATCTTTTGATAATTAATGTTGATAAACTAGACTTTGTCGATAATCCGGAAGATCTTGGTGAAATCCTGAATAAAATTGATGCGGAAATTCATGGATTATTCTAGCATTTATCTTCAATGACAAACTGTCTACTCGCAAGCACATCAACTGTATTTGGAGGGAGTTATTTAGACTATCTATTTGATTCGCTTAGGGATTTATTCCAGGAAACTGACGAAATCCTATTCATCCCCTATGCAAGGCCAACGGGGATTTCTCATGACACCTATACCCAAATAGCTAAGGAAGGATTTGGGCATATTGATAAAAAAATTGTAGGTATTCATAGTTTCAAAGATCCCATCGAAGCCTTAGAAAATGCAAAGGGAATTTTTACCGGTGGTGGAAACTCTTTTGTTCTTGTTAATGCTTTGTACCACTATGGACTCCTCCCCAAAATGAAAGAAGCCATTACCCATGGAGTTCCTTATTTGGGCACGAGTGCCGGAAGCAACATAGCTGGGCCGAGCATAAAGACCACGAATGATATGCCGATTGTATATCCTCCTAGTTTTGAGACCTTGGGGATTATTCCTTTTAATATTAATCCACATTATCTAGATCCTGATCCTTCATCAAAACATAAAGGTGAAACCAGGGAAACCCGAATTAAGGAATTTCATGGGTTTAATACCACATCCGTTATTGGATTAAGGGAAGGGAGTTGGATCAGGGTACAGCATAATGAAATAACCTTAGTAGGTGGAAACCTAAGTGCACGTATTTTTGAAAAGGACAAAAAACCCTACGAATTATCCGAAGGATCATCGTTGAATTTCTTATAACAAAGAAAAACCCACTACCTTAAATAGTGGGTCTTACTTTTCAAGTTAGTCATATTAGTTTTCCTCTTCTTCGATAACTTCCTCTATAACTTTTTTTACCTTAATTTTTAAATCGGTAGCTTCAACTTTAAAGGCTTCAACTTTTGCCTTTACCTCTTCTTCGGTTCCAGCGAAAACTTCTTCAGTAACTGATTCTTCTCCATTTTCAGTGGTAGTTGTAGTTACAGTAGCATTAAATGTACCATTATCGTTCTTCTTCATTTCGACCCTTACCTCACTTTGGATTTCGCTAGTTACCATTTCAGTGGTAGCTTTTTGTTCATTATAAGCAGTTAAGGTATCAGTTGACAATGCGATACTTGGCGCAATAACCAAGGCAACAACGGACATTAATTTTAATAGAATATTCAATGAAGGGCCTGAGGTATCCTTGAATGGATCACCGACAGTATCCCCGACGACAGCTGCTTTGTGAGCATCAGTTCCTTTTCTTCCGTCAGATTCGATCATTTTCTTGGCATTATCCCAAGCACCACCGGCATTCGATTGGAAGATGGCCATCATTACCCCACAAGTTGTAACACCGGCCAAGAGACCCCCTAACATTTCAGCACCACCAATAAAACCAACAGCAACAGGAACGGCAATAGCCAAAAGACCTGGCAATACCATTTCCTTAATAGACGCTTTTGTGGAAATGTCAACACATTTATCATACTCGGCCAATCCGTCAGCTTTGTCAAAAATTACACGTTGCTCTTGCGTTGCTTTAGACATATCTGAATCGACCGTTCTCATGACTTCCAAGGCTGCTTTCAATTGAGGAATATCCCTAAATTGGCGACGTACCTCCTCGATCATTGCCATTGCTGCACGACCTACTGCATTCATAGACAAGGCAGAGAATATAAAAGGGAGCATTCCACCTACTAACAACCCGGCCATTATATCAGGTCTTGAAACATCAATAGATGTAACATTCGCTACTTTCATAAATGCTGAGAATAAAGCCAAAGCAGTCAATGCTGCTGATGCTATTGCAAATCCTTTTCCGATGGCAGCAGTTGTATTCCCAACAGCATCCAACTTATCAGTTCTTTCCCGTACTTCGCTCGGCAATTCAGCCATTTCAGCAATTCCACCAGCGTTATCCGATATTGGTCCGTATGCATCAACGGCCAATTGGATCCCTGTGTTGGCCAACATTCCCACAGCAGCAATTGCTATACCGTAAAGTCCCGCAAAATGGTGCGACACTAGAATTGCGGCGGCAATCAATAAAATTGGTATCATAGTCGACATCATACCTACGCCCAAGCCTGCAATAATGTTTGTTGCAGCACCGGTTTCAGATTGACGTACAATAGAATTTACAGGTTTAGTTCCAGTTCCCGTATAAAACTCGGTGATCTTACCGACACCCAAACCAGCAACCAAACCAGCCAAAGTTGCCCAAAAAATGCCCATTGCA
>CAZHJO010000400.1:0-1280 GCA_964532755.1 uncultured Maribacter sp.
ATTTTTTGACTGCCTTGGCCATTTCCATTTCCTTGATTGTCGTAATCATTGTTGCCGGGCTCATAGGTACGTTTATTCCTTTATTTTTGGATAAAAGAGACATAGACCCTGCCATAGCCACGGGTCCATTTATTACTACAAGCAATGATATTTTTGGCATTTTAATATACTTTTGGATCGCCAAAATGGTGTTAGGCATTTAGGGCCCTTCCCGATAAACACTCTTTACCATGAAACCCATTAACCTTATAGAAAAACACGCTGAATTCAAGACACATTGGCACCCACATCAAATTGCTGTTGTAGACAATATGCAAGTACTATTGGCAAAGGCGCAAGGAGAGTTTGTTTGGCATGCCCATGAGAATGAAGACGAGCTCTTCCATGTTCTTAAGGGAACATTGTATATGCAATTCAGGGACAAAACAGAAGTGGTCAATGAAGGTGAAATTATTGTGATACCAAAGGGGATAGAGCATAATCCCATGACCAAAAATGGGGAGGAAGTACATCTGTTGCTTTTTGAAAAGCTTACCACAGCCCATACCGGAAATGTGGAACATGATAAAACCCAGCATGTTTATCCAAAAATATAATCGATTAAATGAGAGTATTACATCTAGATACAAACCACCCCCTACTGATTGAACAATTTGAACAATTAGGATTTCAAAATGACGAAGATTACACTTCAACAAAAGGAGAGATAGAACAAATGGTCAACGCTTATGACGGACTTATTATCCGTAGTAGGTTCACCATAGATTCATCATTTTTGGACAAGGCCACAAATATGAGGTTTATTGGTCGTGTTGGTGCAGGTTTGGAAAATATAGACGTGGAATACGCTAAGGCGAAAGGGATCTTTTTGGCGGCAGCTCCAGAAGGCAATAGAAATGCCGTTGGGGAACATACGTTGGGAATGTTACTTTCATTATTCAACAAACTGAATAAAGCGGACCAAGAAGTCCGTCATGGCAAGTGGGACCGGGAAGGCAATCGGGGTGTAGAACTCGATGGGAAAATCGTAGGAATCCTGGGTTACGGCAATATGGGAAAGGCATTTGCCAAAAAACTAAAGGGCTTTGATGTTGAAACCGTATGTTATGATATTTTAGGAGGAGTTGGAGATGAAAATGCACGTCAAGTAGGCATTCTCGAACTACAACAAAAAACTGACGTCCTCAGTTTACATATACCCCAAACTGAAGAAACTTTAGGTATGATCAATACCCACTTCATTAATGCTTTTCAAAAACCTTTTTGGTTATTGAATACGG
>CAZHJO010000400.1:1290-3354 GCA_964532755.1 uncultured Maribacter sp.
AACCTAAAGTCGGGTAAGATTTTGGGCGCTGGCTTGGATGTGCTTGAATATGAGAAAACCTCATTTGAAGACATGTTCGATGATAGGCAGCTTCCCAGCGCATTCGAATATCTGACCCAAGCCGAAAATGTTCTTTTTACACCCCATGTTGCCGGTTGGACGGTTGAAAGCAAAGAAAAACTGGCACAAACCATTGTAGATAAAATCAAAGAAAGATTTTGCTAACTTTAAAGAGTTAGCAATATTCATAAATTCTTTGATTATGCAATCGAAAGCAACATCTCCGGAACAATACATCAATGAACTGCCCGATGACCGCAAAGAGGTCATTAAAAAACTAAGAAATACTATTTTAGGAAACATCCCATCTGGGTTTGAAGAACAAATGGGTTATGGTATGTTGGGTTATGTGGTACCCCACTCCATTTATCCGGATGGTTACCACTGCAGTCCTGAACTTCCACTCCCTTTTATGAACTTGGCTTCGCAAAAAAACTTTGTGGCCCTTTATCATGCCGGAATTTATGCCAGTCAAGAATTGTTGGATTGGTTTGTAAGTGAATATCCCAAGTATGTAAAAACAAAATTGGATATGGGTAAGAGTTGCATCAGATTTAAAAAAATGGAAACCATTCCTTACCAACTCATCGGTGAACTATGCACCAAGATGTCAGTAGATGATTGGATAGCGCTTTATGAAAAGAACATTAAAAAGTCTTAAGCATATGAAAAATAGAGTAACAGGACTTGGGGGATTTTTCTTTAAAACAAAGAATCCCGATGGGATAAAAGATTGGTACAAAAACCATTTGGGATTGAACACCGATCAATACGGTTGTACCTTTTGGTGGAAGGACAAAAAAGGCAATGATTGCTCTACCCAATGGAGCCCTATGGACGAGGATACCCAATATTTTAAACCCAGTCAGAAACAATTCATGATGAATTTCAGGGTGGAGAATTTGGTTGAATTATTGAAGGTATTGGAGAAGGAGGGTGTGACCATTGTAGGAGAAATTGAAGAATACGAATATGGAAAATTTGGATGGATATTAGATCCAGAAGGCAACAAACTTGAACTATGGGAACCTATTGACAAAGCTTTTCTACCCTAATAGCATCGGTGTTTTACTGAAGATGGTAGTAAATCATTGCTGTTTCATAGAGGAAAGGTCTATATTGTTTTTGAGCCATTTCAAAGATGTCTAAATATTTGTTACATTTAACATACATTTTAACCACCAAAAATCAAATAACATGTCAGAAGAAAATAAAGATTTGGGAGATAAGGCAGAAGATGCTTTTGATAACGCTAAGGAAAAGGCCAAGGATCTAGGCGATAAAGCCAGTGAAAAGTTCGACGATGCAAAAGAAGCTACTAAGGAATTTGCCGAGGATGCCAAGGAAAAAGCAAGCGATTTTGCAGATGATGCCAAGGAAACGGCCAAGGAATTTACCGAAAGTGCAAAAGAAGCTTTTAGCGGAGCTGGAGGTGATAACAAGAAGTTACTTGCTGGTATATTGGGAATTGTTCTAGGAGCTTTGGGTGTTCATAAGTTCATTTTAGGGTATACCAAAGAAGGGATAATAATGCTTGCAGTTACCCTTGTACTTGGTTTTTTCACTTGTGGAATAGGCGCATCCTTAATGGGTCTTCTTGGTCTTGTTGAAGGAATTCTGTATTTGACCAAATCCGATGAAGAGTTCTATAATACCTATCAGGTAGGTCAAAAACCTTGGTTCTAAAAAAATAAAGGCCGGATATTTTTGATCTGGCTTTTATTATTGGATTTATTATCGTAATATTGCAATATATAAATATGATATGGGACTTACCAAAACACAGATGTTCAATACCACTCAAAATGAACTGGCTACCATATTCAAAGTATTGGCCAATCCGGCGCGAATAGCCATACTGCAATATGTCAGCAAACAAAAGGCATGCATCTGCAACGATATCGTTGAAGAAATAGGCTTGGCCCAACCCACAATCTCCCAACATTTAAAGGAACTCAAGAGCATAAACCTGATTGAAGGGGAAATCAGTGGTAAAAAAGTCTG
>CAZHJO010000401.1:0-3352 GCA_964532755.1 uncultured Maribacter sp.
CACAATTTATCTTTTTTCTTTCCGAACTTGAAAAGGAACTACTCTTTTTTTTATTCGTACCATTGCACCCTAATAACAAGAGAGATAAAACGAAGATTATTGGTTTAATCATGATTGTATTGCATTTTATAATCTAGCCGTAAGGCTATGTTCTTGTTACACGTCATCTGCCTAGCAGTGGGCGAGTTGGGGCCCAGATAATGTTGGATTGTCTCCCTAGACCTGAGCTGTTGGTTAAAATTAAGGATTTTCCAATTGACAACACCCTGCTTGCCGCTGATAATCCCTAAAATGGATTATTGGTATTGCTGGTAAACGTTTTTTAAAACGTTGTTCTAAATTATTTCTTTTCAACCTTTGAATTAGCAGCAGAGACCTATCGATAAAGACCAACGCATAACAAACCGAATAATTTGCAACCCTGCGCATCGACATTGAATTGTTATCTTGCCAATTTTACTTTTTGAAGAATTACGCTTTTTTATGTGCGTAAATAGGATGCTCCATTAATATCAATAATTCCTCCGGTCATATACTCTAGTCCTTTCATTGAAAATAAGACGATTGCCCTTGCCACCTCATCTGCTGTGGCAACTCGATTTAACGGACTTTGTTTTTTTATTTGAGCACTTCCTTCTCCTTTTAAAATTTCAGAAGCCATATCTGTTTCGACGAACCCCGGTGCTACTACTCCAACCGTAATATTAAAAGGGGCGAGAAACTGAGCAAGAGACTGACTAAACGAATTTAGACCTGCTTTACTTGCACCATATGCAGGATGATTGGGCTCACCTCGAAATGCTCCCCTCGATGAAACATTAATTATTTTCCCTTCTCCATTTTGAATCATATGACAAGCGACTAAATAACATAAATTTGATACCCCTGATAAATTGGTCAAGATTGTTTCGTTCCAAGATCGTTGCCATTCTAGATAGTCCACATCGGTTATTTTATGTTCAATATATACACCTGCATTATTAACTAAAATATCCACTCGAGCATAATCTAAAATTATATTATCGAAGACCCGCTCGATATCTTGAGGTTTTGTAATATCTAACTGATAGGATTTGTGGCTACCTTTTTGATCCAATTCATCAAGGGTAATTTGTGCTGCCTGTTCATTTGACTTATAAGTAAAAATAACGTTTGCATTTAAAGAGGCAAACAGTTTTACACAAGCTTTTCCAATGCCTCTTGATCCCCCTGTTATCAGAACGTTTTTATTTGAAAAATCTATTTGCATTAAGTATATGGTTTAAAGAGTTTGCTATGGGTTCGGTTATAATTTATAGCTATGGCATCTAGCTGAATAAAGATAGGAAAATTCAGGTTTTCCAATGCGGAAGACTGAAATGTAGCCATTGTTGGCCTGGTTTTCTATTTGTAGATTTTAGCATTCAATTCGATAGACTTTTTATTTCCTTGATTATCTAGATATTTGATTCTTATTCTCTCCTATTTCTTAAAGTCATATCCATTTATGTATCCATCACAATCTTCTGAAATGTTCTGGGTCGGGACATCGTCAATCATTATTATTTTAATTCCAGATAATTATGCTAAGGTGTTGGCCTATAGTTTGGCTGCGAGTTTCACGTAACCAATTTAATAAAAGGAAATTGAACCTTAGGAATAGCCTTTGGGTTTCCGAAGAGTACTAAACCAGGCAATGGATTTACGCGTTATGACTTGCTGGCTTTTTTCCGATTATAAATAAATAATCCCCAAAGTCATTTTCATAAGACTTAAAAACGTCACTGATTTTTCCGCTGTCTATATCTTTTCTTAATTCAAATAATCCTTGTTCAACCTCTGTTTTATTTGACAACGAAGAAAACGAAGAAATTCCGTGCCTAATTTGGTCGACAAAATACAACTCCGGATTTTGCTTGCCACAATACAGAAACTGGTCTTGTAAATCAGGTTTGATAAAATACTTGTTTGTTGCCAAAAACTCAAGTCCGCTATATTTCATGGCTATTTTGACATTATCCAATGTAGGCATTTGAGTAATCGAATCAGTTAACATTTTTGGGAAGTAATGATTAAGCCAATAGCCTTTCATTTGGTTTGGTGTTGATGTGAAAATCACAATTCTTCCATTTGGTTTTAAAACCCTACTGAGTTCTGAAAATCCATTTTTCAAATCAGTCCAATGATGTATTGTTAAAGATCCTATTATTCCTTCTACTGAATATTCTGGTAGTCCAGTATTTTCGGCAGAACCCATTCGCCAATCTATTTCGTTGTTTTGGCGTTTAGCTTTTTCCAGCATCTGTTTTGATGGATCGATACCTATAAATCGAAATCCTTGTTTCTGCAATTCATTTGTATAATTTCCTGTTCCACAGCCAATGTCTAGATATTTTCCATTTTTAGTTGGTTGTAAATGACGAAGTAATTGTTCCGTTATGTATTTATCCGCTTTTCGAGTCAGATTATAGTTAGTTCCTATTTTATCATATTTAACTTCCATATAAGTCGTTTTTCATCTTGCAGGGTAACGGACTGGCCCATGATTGGTAGGTTCAACCGTGAGCTGAGCGCTGATTTCCTTTCTGGGCAAGGACGCGCTGGCAAGGCGAAGCTGTAATCAGATTATGTCTGGCCGGTTTATCTTTAAAGCCAAGAAGAGTTTTCAAGTAAGATTTCAGTCTATTGAATTATTGCCAATGTTGCGCACTGCCATTATTTTATTTTTCCGTCATGAAATCCAGCTCTTTTCCAATTTCCAGATTCATTCACCCATATATTAGTAATGCGATATTCATTTTTTTGTAAACTTTCCTTTATTTTGTTTGTAACAACGATTTTCCCAGTCACAATAGCCATATTTCCATAGCGTTCAATTTCTATCTCATCCAGTTTATATTCAATAACTTCTAGATTTCCCGATTTAATTTCGTTTTCTCTTTTACTCAAATAATTAAACCAATCCTTTTTACCAATAGCTTTTGAATTTCCGTTTGTATGCACATAATTTTCAGTTACCATTGACTCTAGAACTGTATTATTTCCCTGCTGAAATGCTGCATTGAAATGTTCAATTGCCTTAAACAAGTTTTCCGTCGTCATTTCCGATTCTTCGTTCGCTACCCTTTTGTCAGTACAATAAGATAAATTAAAAGCTAAAATGATTGTAAGCAGTACTTTAATGAATCCCATATGTTTAATTTGGTATTATGTTTTGATATTGTGCCCATAAGTATGGCATTGATTTCGTCGTGGACATTTCCATTGGAAATTGTCCGCCTAGATCCAAGCCACTGGTTAAAAGTAAGGATTTCCGCCTAGGAAATCCACCGCAACCCGCCAGAACGACTTGTCGGGCTGGTGGATTATAGGT
>CAZHJO010000402.1:0-3349 GCA_964532755.1 uncultured Maribacter sp.
ACAGAACATCAAATTTGAATCCGCGCTGCAATTTTTGAATAAGGCCATTGAAATAGGTGGTGATACTTATTATTTTCATCGCGTAAAGTCTTTGGTTGAAGCTGCGTTAGGGGATTACAATGCTGCGATTTTCTCTGCAAAAAAATCAATGGAATTAGCTGCTATAGAAGACAAGGATGAGTTTGTTCGTATGAACCAAAAGAATATCGACCTTTGGACAGACCGATTATAAAATGGATACTAAAAATCATATGGTTATTAAAAAAATAGCGATTTTACTAATGCTATTCATTGCTTTCTTCTCTTGTAAGGAGAACAGCACCACCACCACTGTGGAAGATGTTGTATTATGGCAACCTTACAATGATTCAACTGAAGTAGCGGCGAACAAAGATCATCCAATTGAAAGAATGCGTTATAGGCTTATCCAGTCCAAGGTATTGGATAAGAACGATGTTTTTTTGACACTTTATGACGAGGTATCAAAAATGACCGAATCTGAATATGAAACGATTAAACCCATTGTCCTGGAACAGGGTATTTTTGAATTAGGGCAAAGTATTGACCAAGGAAAATTGACTTATGAAAAACTAGTACTTTTCTATCTATATCGCATTTACAGATATGAATTGGACAATACTACCACCTTGAATACTGTTCTAGCATTGAACAAGGAAGTCGTGGTACAGGCCAGGGAATTGGATAGGATGAAGACTAATGGTTTAGAACCTAGCATCAAACATCCTATTTATGGCATGCCTATTCTTTTAAAGGATAATATCAACACCCAAGGTATGAAGACTACCGCTGGATCACTTGCATTGATAGACAATGTCGTCGAGGATGCCTTTATCGTGAAGCAATTGAAAAAGAACGGCGCACTGATTTTAGGTAAAGTAAATATGAGTGAGTGGGCTTATTTTCTGTGTAGTGGATGCCCGGTTGGCTATAGTGCTTATGGGGGCCAGACCTTGAATCCCTATGGAAGGCGCGTTTTCGAAACAGGAGGTTCCAGCTCAGGCAGTGGAACATCGATAGCTGCCAATTATGCAGTTGCTGCAGTGGGTACAGAAACCTCCGGTTCTATTTTGTCTCCAAGCAGCCAAAATTCTATTATAGGATTGAAACCTACCATTGGTTTGCTAAGTCGTTCGGGTATTGTGCCTATTTCCAGTACGTTGGATACGCCTGGCCCAATGACCAAGAATGTACGCGATAATGCTATTTTATTATCGGCTATGTTGGGTAAGGATGAAGCCGACCCTTCTTCTGTGGCTTTTCAAGACAATATCCCTACCACCTCATTAATCGATTTTTCTTTGGAAGGAAAGCGCTTAGGAGTCTTTAAAACATTGTTGGAAAGCGATTCTATTTACTCAGCTACTATCGAAAAGATACGAGACCTGGGAGCAGAAATAATTGAGTTTATCCCACCAAAGGTTGAGATGGAAGGCTTTCTAAGTATCCTGAATATTGATATGAAAAACGATTTGCCAAAGTATTTATCCGCGCATTCCAATCCTGAAAGGGTCAAGATAAAATCCATTGGAGAAGCGGTGCAATTCAATGCTGCGGATTCTCTGGTACGAATTCCGTATGGCCAAGCTTTGTTCGAAGGAATTTTAGCCGATTCCACTTCTGCCGAAGCTTTGGAAGAAATTAAGACCAACTTGAAAAAAAACGGTCGTACTTTTTTTAATGCAGCAATGGATAAGCATAAGTTGGATGCCATCCTCTCAATAAACAATTATCATGCAAATTATGCTGCAGTAGCTAAGTATCCCGCCTTGACAGTTCCGATGGGTTATAAAACCACAGGTGAACCTATTGGCTTAACCTTTATTGGAAAACCCTATACCGAGACCAACTTGTTGCGTTTGGGAAGTGGTTTTGAAAGTGCAATTAAAGTTCGAAAAATGCCTGAGAGCTATAAATAAAAATCTAATTGATTAGTGCATTGATCTTACCCCAAAGTTCATTATCAAAAGAGGTTGGACCGAGCTCATTGGTATTCGCAGCATCGCCTATTCGTACGACTACTAAATTTTTGCTAGGCACAACATATAGTTTTTGGTCAAAAGCACCCAAACCGGCAAAAAGATCGTCTGGAGCTAAAGGTATCAATTTGCCCGGATACGATTCTTCTGATTCGGGGAGTCTAAAACTACTTTTTCCATTCAACCAAAAAAGGTAACCGTATGAAGGATTGAAATCTTGTGAGGTTGTTGTCGCCATGCTGAAATAGGTTTGATCACCCAATATTGTTGTTTCGTCCCATTTGCCCTTGTTAAGGTTTAACAACCCAAAGCGAGCCATGCTTCTAGCTGTACTGAAATAAAGATTAAGATAGCCGGTCTTGATCCAGGTACCTTGCATTCCTATTTTATCTCGAATCTTCGAATTAAAATAGTCTTTGAAATCTTGATTAACAGCACCGGATACAACATTATCCAAAATAGTATAGGGCGCATTATGATAATACCAAAAAGAGTTCGGGTCATTTTTGAATACCAGGCATTCTTTGTCAGTACAAAAATTATTTTCAATGGTATAGTCCAATCCTGTGGTCATAGTAAGATGATTCCTAACCGTTATTGACTGTTCTTCTTCTGGAGCAAGGGACGACCAACCTACACCTAAATAATCTGAAGATGGATTATCTATCAAAATGTGCCCCTCCTCTTGAGCAATACCCACCGTAATTGAGGTTAACGTCTTTGCGGCTGAGTTCCATGAATGATTTTTTGTGGCATTGAAATCACCAAAATACTTTTCTATTACTATTCGTCCATTTTTTAGAATGATGAAGGCATCTGTGCTATTTTCTTCAAGAAAATTGTAAAGCGGTTGTGTTGCATCTTTATTCCACCCCAAGTCTTCTATAGTTGTAGTATCCCAAACATCTCCTTCCAACGGCGGAAAATACATACCAGTAGGTAACGGTATTTCATTCCCATTGTAGTCAGAGTCATTACTGCAACCCATGACCAGATAAAAAATAAGTAATAGAAAAGTAACTGATATAGACCTCATGCTATTCGGGATTTAAGGTTTGATAACAAAATCCATTTAAGGTTTAACGTTAAATCCCAAGAAATCGTCTTAAATGGGTGTAGTTCTTATGTCAAGTTGTATTTTTGCCCTCCATTAAAAAGACATGCGAACAAAATCCCTTAAAAAGAACAAGATCAACGTTGTGACCTTAGGTTGCTCCAAAAACACATACGATTCTGAAGTCCTCATGGGACAATTACGGGCCAATGATAAGGAAGTGGTGCATGAGGAAGGGGGTAATGTTGTTGTAATCAATACCTGTGGCTTTATTGCAAATGCCAAGGAGGAAAGTATA
>CAZHJO010000403.1:0-3342 GCA_964532755.1 uncultured Maribacter sp.
TAAACAACTAAAAATCATGACAAAAGAAGTATACAACACATCAGTAGACGTTTTGCTAGATGCGCACAACAATGGAACCTTGTTTCATGGAAACTGCGCCGCATGCGCTGTTGGAAATTTGGTAGTCGCGGCCTGTGGTTATTCGGTTGACCTGTCAAAGATTGACCATAGTTGTACAGGAGCACGTAGTATAGGTTGGGGAGAAAATTCACCCGCTTGGGATAGTGTCTTTGTAACCGGATACCATGGCCAAGATTTTGACGAGGGTCGTTCCGAAGGCGAGTCCAAAAGACAAATTGATTCAACAGAAATCCCCTTAGAAGAACTCGCCGAAATCGAAGAGGCATTTGAACTGGCCCTATATAATTCAAAGGAAGGCTATGCCTATTGGGTAAAGAAAGAAAACATGAAGCAAGGGCAATACATGGGACTGTGCGCTGTATTGGATGTAATGGCGAAAATGGTTGATGATGTCCCGGTAAAAGAAAACCAATCCAGGTTAGATAGGATAGCGGAGAAGTTCAGCGTGGTAGTATAAAAAAGGGGCATCGAAAACCGACACCCCTTAACTCCTCCAATAACTAATCTTTAATTTCTATAGGTTCGGATATTCTTAGCACAGTGGCTACTCCCAAAAAGAACCCAATTCCCGCAATTACTAAAAATGCTATTGTCGTTTCCATATAAGTTTAAACGGGAGTGATTTAGGGGTGTTTCAAAAAAGTATAATTATTTCTACAATATGATTATTTTTTTATTATCTTTGGGTTAAGCTTACAAAAATAGGTGCCAAGTTCAGGACCGGACACCTATTTTAATTTATTGAACAGTTCAAAGATACATCAATTCTGGTGTATTATCCCATGCCGGGATAGTTGTTTCTGTTAATAAATTAAAGCCGAGGGTTGGTTATCTGAATTATCCCCTATGGTTTGCAGAAGAAAGAACTGCCGCCTAAATAAGACAGAAGTCCTTTTTATTCACTTGGACTATGTGAAATTAAGTGATGTTGTCAAAGGAAACTCCTTTCCGAAAGAGGTAGCTCTGACTAGCAAGGTGTCAACTATCGACGTGAAAGCCTGTATAGGTCCCGGAGGTATAAGGAGTCCGGTAATACGGCAGTGTTTTTGTCAAAGTCAACAGACTTGGCGTGAAGGTTTTCGCACCTGCTTCTTATGGCAGAACTCTAAGACACTATCTATGGGAGGTAGTTTCTTAATCTTCTTAGAGTTAGTAGCTGTGACTTTTAAGTATACATTATTTACTTGAAGGGTTTTCACGGGTATAAACCTTGCAATGCGAACAATTAAAAAATAATGTATGACAAAAAGTGAATTTTTAAAAACTGTAGATTCTGAATTTACGGCTAGGGAGGTTGCTCTAATATCATTTAACATACTGTATAATTCTCGTCATGTCGAGTATTACATGAAGTATAAAATGGGACATTATAGATGGTGCATTAAATACTTGAAAAAGTATAGGTATTTACTTGTTCTTAAACATGTGCCCAATGAACATAAAGAGGATGCGGAGTCAATGGTTGGTCAGATGCCGGAAGAGAATAGGATGAATGTTAACAAACACAGCAAGTCACAATTCAGGATAGCCGACATTCCTGACGAGCAATTAATTGAAGAAGTCAAAACTGGCATTCGCTCTGGCTGTGCCTCACCAATGACTAAAAAAGAAATGGATGAGGTTATAGGGCTGATGACTAAAAAGGGGTTTTATGTCCTAAGAACGGGGGAAACAACTTTTACTACCACCCAAAAGGGTATGGATTTGCACAATGAGTTAGTAGGGGAATATGTTATGAGGAAAATGAGCTTAGGTCTGGAATTGTAAACCAAAATAAAAAAATGCGAAAGACAACACTTTTTATACAATGGATGGCAAGCAACTTTTCAGAACGATTGTTGAAGGTACAAACAATAAGGTTTATTAATATTTAGATTATGGTAATTTCAAAAAGAAATCAATTGGGGCTGAGGGTTGTTGGGGATAGAGAGACAACAAGCAAGGTGGCCAATATGATTTACATGTATACGGAACACAACAAGGAACGTCAATTTAATTTGCCCGAAAAGAAGGCAGATGAAATCTATAGGGCTATTTCAGTCAATTTTGGTGATGTTTTAGGTGATTGGATTGTAGGCGGAAAGGCAAAGTATTTTCTCATTACAAACGGCGTTTGTAACCCCTCTATGAAGGTGAACGTTGGAGCCACTTTTACCACGCGTTCAATAAAAAATATGCAATTAGGCAGGCATGTCTATCTCCTGGGGAAGGATAAGGTCTGTTTTTTTAATGTAGAGACCGAGCGGATTAATGGATTTTATTTTGACGAGTCAAAAAGCTACTTGTTTTATTTTTATTACAATCTAATGGCTGAAGAATACGGTACGGTTTTCGGCGATGAAGATGTTTTTATGGAAATAACCCGGCTATTAGTATTTATCAATTTAGGTGACATTGAGGTTGTAGAGATTGAGGGAAGAAAAAGAACAGGCAGTAAGAAGTCGGGCGATAAGATTGTCAATGCATCTGATTTTAAAGTGCACATTGTTGATTCTTCATGGAATAAGTTGATAGTGCGCACAGATGGCTTTGCTGTTCAGGGTCATTTCAGAATGCAGCCTTGCGGTCCCGGCAACAAGGACAGAAAGCTAATTTGGATAAATGCCTTTGAGAAAAACGGATATGTGAGGCGGCCAAAAAATATAGTAATAACCGAATAAGAGTCAAGAACGCTAGACCACTATCAGCTGCAAATATCCGTAAAGCAATCGAAGAAAAAACACTTGTAAAAGCTTAGTCATTATGAAAGAATATGAAATACACTTAACCCGAGCCCAAGAAAAAACCATAAAGGTATAGGGTGACTCCCATCATGAAGCCGCTCTACAAGCGCTTGATGATCCTGAAAATGAGGGATGGGAATTAGAATATGTAGGAGACAAACTTTATGTCGGACAATGTGAAAACTCAGACAAGCCAATATTTGAAGGTGATGATTATGTTGCCGACTTTGAGGATGGTTCAATAGTTTATCTAAAATCAACATTACCTAAATCACAATGAGAATATCTACAGCAATAGAAATAGCATCAAACTATAATAATGGCAAATCAAGTTGTAGCCACGAAGCTTACAAAAGAGCCTTAAAAGTAATTGATAGCAAAAAGCAGGAGCAAGAGGTATGGCGAAGAATTATACGGTGTGATATAGAGGGAAAGCCAATTAAGAGATATTAATATGAGAGGTTGTAAAACTAGCATAACTCCCTGAAAATCAGTATATTTATAAGCATAAACGATATTTTAAATTTACCAAAACCGA
>CAZHJO010000404.1:0-3336 GCA_964532755.1 uncultured Maribacter sp.
ATATGCTGAAATATCCTGGCTAAAAGTACCGGAACTGGCACCACCAAAAGTTGTCAGTGTCGTAAAACTTGAGCCATTGGAAGAAATCTGTATTGCCAAGGTCTCCCCCGATTCCAAACTCACCGTTCTCCAATCAAAGGACAAATTTGCACTGGAATATGCCGATAAATCTGCCGCTCTTCTTATAGTTTCAGTCCAAAGGTATGAGAACCTTAATTCGTTTCCAGTGATTCTTATATAACCCCCTGACGCCGAATTATCATCTCCAGATTCAGACCAATTCCCTGAAAAATTCTGGGTACCGTTATTATTGGCATAGGACACAGAACTAAATGTATCCGAAAAGGTATCTTGGGCAATTGCCATATGCCCGATAAGGATAAGCAAAAGAAATAAAAAATTCTTTTTTAAAAGTTGTATTAGCATTCTTTCGGTGAAATTTTTATAAAAATACCGTGAATGCAGGTTTTAAGGGAACAAATGTTGTATAACAATGGAATTAAGAAGTGAACAGTATGAATTTTGGTGTTTCGTATCGTTTGACTAGTGCATTTCATGGACAAACCCTGTAAAAATCAATTACTTCAGAGCATCAAAAATGAAGAGAGCACCCAATAAAATAGATGCTCCCCTTAAATTAAATCTGCTGTTATGTTGTCTTATTCCAAAATAATAAATTCGGATCTACGGTTAGATTCATGTTCCTTAGCCGAACATCTAACCCCATTTACACATTGGTTTATTAACCGTGTTTCCCCAAAACCTTCTCCTTTGAGCCTATCTTTGGTTATACCTTTGGAAATCATATAATTTACGGTAGATTCTGCTCTTTTTTGTGACAGCCATAGGTTATAGGCATCCGGACCTCGACTATCGGTATGTGAGTTTACCTTAATTTTTAAGCTGGGGTATTTTTCCATTGCCGCAATTACCTTTTGTACCTCTATCTCAGAATCCTTGCGAATGTTGTACCTGTCAAAATCAAAGTAAATGGTGCTCAGCTGTAATAATTTGGCCAAATCATCACCAAACCCGCCGGTAACTAAATCACGCTCTAGATAGAAATCAATAATATTCGCTTTTCCGGCCGATTTACCCAAATATTCTTCAGAAGGCACATAACCCTGCATTAGGGCCCTTACGAAATTACCTTTGTTACAATCCAGCGAAAGGCTATATCTACCCTCGGAATCTGTTATTGTAGTTAGGATTTCCTTATTTTCTTCATCAATAACCTTAACGGTAGCGCAAACTAAAACTTCATTCGATATTTTATCCCTTACTGTACCTGAGACATCTTGAATACATTCCAGTTGTAATGGGGTATGCTCAATAAAACCATAAATGTCATCTGCTCCCATTCCTTCAACCCGGTTAGAAGCAAAATACCCTTTACGCGATTCCTCATTAAATATGAATGTGAAATCGTCCATTTTACTATTTACGTGCTCCCCGACATTTACAACTGCACCATTATACTTACCAAATTTGATCTTGGTAGCGAAAACATCCAATCCACCTAGACCAGGATGTCCATCGGAAGACATATACAGTATTTCTTCTTCTGTGACAAAAGGAAAAGTCTCTCTTGCCTCTGTATTTATGTTATTACCCAGATTTACCGGCGTTCCAAAAGTTCTATCTGCATTAATGGCTACTTTAAAAATATCGGATTCCCCCAAAGTCCCTGGCATATCAGATGCAAAATATAATGTCTTTTCGTCCGGACTAAGCGCTGGATTAGCCACTGAATAATTATTACTGTTAAATGGTAATTCCTCAATATTGGACCAAACATTATCTATCAAAACTGCACGAAATATCTTAAGTCTAATTACTCCTTTTTCATCTTTTATATATTTGCCTTCCTTTATATTATTCCGTGTAAAATAAAGCGTGTTCCCATCTTTGGTTGTTGTGGAAGTTGATTCGTGCAATCGCGTATTCACATTTTCACCTATTTTAGCAACCTGGCCACTAGAAATACTATCTACATTAACCTTATAGAGGTCTAAGAAATCCTTGGAATTCCACGTATGCCTATATCTTGCCAAATTTCCAGTATCCCTATCTGATGAAAAAATAAGTCCCTCTTTATAAAATGACGGAGCAAAATCAGAATAGGTTGAATTAAAATCAAAATTTTCCAATTCATATCTCCCAGAATTCTTACGTATCTCTTCCAAATAATCCGCTTCATCTTTGAAGGCCACTGCCCTAATATCATCTGATGTTATCTGGGTAAACTTCTCCATAATACCCTTAGACGCATCATAATCCCCTAAAGATTTCAAGGTCTGTGCATATCTAAAATAATATTCCGGACCAATATCAGCTGCATATGTATCTACTAATTTTTTATAGGTGCTGGACGCCTCTTGGTAGTCTGCATTAAAGTAGTAGGAATCCCCTAATCTTTTTAATAGATCGGCGGAGACATACCCTTTATCCAATACTTTTTTATAAATATCTATTGCAGGTATAAAGGAGTACTCATTATATTTCTTATCTCCTTTCGCCACTAATCTTTCCTGGGCATAAGTGTATTGTCCCAACAAGAAAACAAAGAGTGTAAGTGATACTATTTTTTTTATCATCTATTCCGATTTAAAAGAATCGAGGTGATACCAATTGTTTGAATGATTTGACCAGTTCAAATCGTAAAAAAACTTCAAAAGAACCATCGTTGAATTGGGTTCCTCCTAAATCTGTGGTCTCCCTATCATAAGCCAAGCCCAACATTAATTGTTCGGATATTTGAAAACCGAACATTGCACTCACCGCAGCATCCCATCTGTAGGCAGCACCAATAGAAAACTTATCATTGAACAGAAAACTACCAGAAAAATCGATTTGTAGTGGTGCTCCACCAACAACCTTTGTTAACAGGGCTGGCTTAAACTTTGTGTTTCCGCCTATATCAAATACATAACCGGTAATCAAATAGAAGTTAATTCTTTCTTTTGAGAGAAACTGTACAGAATTGGCGTCTCTTTGTTCATTATCAAAATGATCGGTCTGCAATAGATTAGGGGCAGACAAGCCTGCATAAAATGCATTTGTATGGTAGTAGATACCGACACCCACATTAGGTGAGAACTTATTCTCGATATTATCTACATTAACCGGCTCAACATCAAAATTACGCAAACCTTGAAAATCCAGGTTCAATAAATTCCCACCAGCTTTTAAACCAAATGATAGTTTTCCTTCTAAAGAAACATCAACCGTGTAAGATAAAACCGCGTCAAAATAGGTCTCTTGAACCACACCATCCCCTATTTCATCATTGACAACGGATATGCCATAACCTAATTGACTATTTCGAATTGGAGA
>CAZHJO010000405.1:0-3335 GCA_964532755.1 uncultured Maribacter sp.
CAGCTACTGCTTGGAATCCTTCTTTGGTTAATTGTTCAAAAGACTTTTCAACCAAGACCTTACCAATACCCTGTCCCCTTAAATTGAAAGGGACTTCTGAATGTACTAAAAACATTTGGCCATCTTCAAGGGTATATTCCACATGTGCGTTTTCACCATTTATATCCATAATGAATTGCCGGCTATGAATATCGTGAATTAATGGCAGTCTGCTCGGAATAAGTTTATTTATCCATTTCATTAAATCTACTTTTGCCGGGTTTCTCAACTTCTTTTTTCCAATGGTGATGGTCGGGAAATTTAACTTATGGTTTAAATAAAGACCACGTAATTCCTCAGCATGGTCTTTATTGGCCGCTACATCTAAAAATTGATATGGCAATCGGGCCTCATCTAGTAGTAATTTATAATGCTGGGTCTTATGACAGCCTGAGGAACCGTATAGTTTTATTTTCGGGATGCCTTTCATTTATGTGATACTTTTTAAAAATGCTATGGCCTTCCCAACATTCAAATGGAAATCATTGAAGATTACATTATTATTTTGGTCAATGAAAATGAACCATGGGGTGCCACCTGTTCTATAATGCTGCATTACCCTTGATCGGTTATGGGAACCATCATCGCCGGGATCATGACCAAAAGGAATTTCAAGGCCATACTCTGCTTGAATTTCAATAATCTTATTAAAAGTATTCTCATGATGACCTTCAAATACGGTTTGTATTGCTAGAAAGGTAACCCTATCATTATTCTTTAGGGCCTTGGTCATTTCCTGCAAGGCAGGTAGTCCTCTACTATGACAGCCAGGGCACCAGCTTTGAAAGCAATAGATTACCTTGAATTTACCTTCAAAATCAGAAAGTTTTATTGGATCAATTGGCTTTCCATTGCTATCAATCCAATTGTCAACTCCAAATTCATGGGCCTTAAACCCGTCTATTCCATATTTAGCATCGTTATTCATTTGAATTTCCTTTCTAAGCCTAATTCAATAGTGCTATTTGGGGAGCAACATACTCCCCAAATAATAGTTATTTAAGTTTAAGATTTATTATTTAAGCAGATACCCCTTTTAACTTATCGGCATGCATTTTTCGTAGTTTTGCCAATTTAGGTGTGATCACGGCGCTGCAATATCCTTGTGCCATGTTGTTTCTGTAATAATCCTGATGATAATCCTCTGCTTCATAAAAAGTGCCTAAAGGACTTATTTCAGTCACTATCGGATTTTCATAATACGAAGCTACCTCCTTAGAAACAGTCGCTGCAATTTCTTTTTGGGCATTATCATGATAATAGATTACAGAACGATATTGGGTTCCCGTATCGCCACCTTGACGATTTAAAGTCGTTGGATCATGACTGGTCATAAAAATGACCAACAAATCTTCATAGGAAATTACATTTTGATCAAAAGCCAATTGAACTACTTCAGCATGACCTGTTAGGCCAGAACAAACTTCCCTATATGTTGGTCTACCTGGCGCAGTGCCACCGGTATATCCTGAAACAATTTTATCAACACCTTTGATTTCGTTGAAAACAGCTTCAATACACCAAAAACATCCACCACCTAGAGTGGCTACTTGTAAATTCATATTACTCATTTTCAAATCCTTTCTTTTTTATCTGCTGAGGCAGTTTCCAATTTCAATGATTCTGAATTAATACAATAGCGCAAACCACTAGGAGCTGGCCCATCAGGAAATACATGTCCCAAATGGGCATCACAGGTATTGCACATGACCTCTACCCTGACCATACCAAAAGCAGTATCTTTTTCATACTTAATCGCATTTTCCTTGACCGGTTGTGTAAAGCTAGGCCAGCCCGTTCCTGATTCAAATTTAATGGTCGAATCAAAAAGGGATGAGTCACAGCAAATACAATTGTATTTACCGGATTCATGAATTCCACAAAGTGCACCTGAATGTGGTGCTTCAGTACCTTTGTTTCGAGTAACCCTAAATTGCTCAGGGCTTAAAATTTCTTGCCATTCAGCATCGGTTTTTTCAACCCTTTTATCAGGTTTTGGATTTCCCTTTACCGCAAAATTGATAACTTCTTTCCATGTTAGCATGGTTTACTTTCCTCTCTTTTTTAAACGATTAATGAATTTTTATATTAAAATTACTCCCAATAGCCAGTAATTTCTGAAGTCATTATCTTTGTCTCCAAAATAACATAAACCTTACAAAAACACTAGCATTACGACTCCTAAGTTAAACTAAATTTGACCGATGAACCAAGGTAAAAAAAATAGAACGATTTATACTGTTTTGCTGTTGCTTTGTATAGTAGGTTTTTGGTTATTTGAGAATTTTTATACCCCGGATACGTATTCCACGGTAGAGGATGATGGACATAAAACAGAGATTCCAACCTACTTTTTGCCAAGTACTTCTACAGGAGCGATTGTAGAACATGACCATTATATGTTGTCCTATAATGAACCTTACGAACAGGCAGAATGGGTTGCTTATTTACTTACGAAGGATCATTTGACCTTTGATGATCGAAAACGTCCATTTTTTATAGAAGACCCTAAAGTGAAAACCAAATCTGCCGATTGGCGAAACTATAAAGGTTCTGGCTATGATCGTGGTCATCTATGCCCGGCAGGAGACCGTCGTTTTTCAGAATTCGCTTATAACGAAACTTTCTACACCAGTAACATCAGTCCCCAAGATAGGGAGTTTAATGCTGGGATTTGGAATCGATTGGAAATGCAGATTCGTCAATGGGCAAAAAAGTATGGTAATCTATTTGTAGTTACAGGAGGAGTTCTGGAATCCGGACTTGATGAAATAGGGGAAGAAGATGTTGATGTACCCAAATATTATTACAAAATAGTGGCAAAGGGTGATGCCGATGATTTAAAGGTAATCGCTTTTTTGATGCCTAATTATGAAAATACCGATCCATTGCATCATTTCGTTGTACCGGTTGATAAAATTGAAAAGGTTACAGGTCTGGACTTTTTTCAGCAGCTTCCCGATATAACAGAGACAAAGTTGGAAAGCGAATCAACTTTAGCCGGTTGGCAATTCTAAATACCTTCTTTCAACCTGTTCGAATCCAACTTTAAGAATACAAATAGTAAGATGGTAAAGAAGAGCAAACCAGATCCACCGTAACTGAAAAAGGGTAGCGGAATTCCTATTGTTGGTAAAATACCAATCACCATTCCGATATTAATGAAATAGTGGATTAACAGAATTGATATGACCCCATAGCCGTACATTCTTGGAAATGCGGTTTTTTGTCTTTCAGCCAAATAGACCAATCTTAAAAATAGAATGGTAAATAGGAGTATTACCGTAGCGGTACCC
>CAZHJO010000406.1:0-3335 GCA_964532755.1 uncultured Maribacter sp.
ATAATTCTGCTTATTTAGGGGATTTGTTGGTAACTGGTTACTCAACTTTTAGCCGCAACCGAATGTTCGGAAATATGATTGGGAAAGGCTACAGGGTAAAAAATGCCCAAATGGAAATGAGTATGGTCGCGGAAGGTTATTATGCAACCAAGACTGCCTATGAACTTAAGGAAAAATTCAAAAGCAAAGTACATACCCCAATAATCGATGCTGTTTATGAGGTACTTTATATGGGTAAAAATGCCAAAAAGACCTTTGCCGCGTTGACCGATAAAATAGATTAATCCTTAAAGCAAAATAAACCACTCCTAAAATTTGGAATGGGGTATTGAAAGAAGAATCCTAGTTATTCAAGGCCATTGTTAGACCCTCAGACCCGTATTACTCAGCTCAGCAATACTTTGTCTGCAACACTCTTTCCTCTCGGAACTCTTTGGTCTCTTACATCAATGGTGTTGGCATCGTAAGACTTAATATGTTCTTTGTTCACAATATAAGATCTGTGTACGCGGACAAAATTTTTCGGAAGTAACGTCAGTGCATTTTTTACAGTGCCGTAAGTGGTGATTTTGGAATTATCTGAAAGATGATAGGTAACATAATTCCCTAAGCCTTCTACAAACAATATGTTATGTGGTGGCACTCGATGGATCCTCCGATTGGCCTTTATCTCCAAAACTTCATTTTCAACCATTTGGTTTTTTTCATGTTCAACCAACCATAGTTGAAAGAGCTTAACCCCCAATACCAATAGAACGGTGGTATTTATCAAAATTACCGCTTGCATTAGCATTTTTACACTAAAAAGATCTGAAGTCGAATTGCTCAGTAAAAGATTTTCATAAAATAGGTGAATGAAAACCCGTTGAAGAACACCCACCAATATCAGTACAAGAAAATACCCAATAAAAAAAACCTTATACTTTCTATTCATCAGAAAGTTGGGCAACAAGAAGTAAATCACCAAGTAAACTGCCAATATTCTTGTAGGCAATAGAACAAATTCTAAATAATATGAGGCCAAATATCCCTCCTTATCCACCCATATAAATCCAAAAAGAAGATAATAGGCCACCCAAAACACAATGTGCGTAGCGATGCGGGAATTAAATAAATAAAAATTCTGCATAGGTCTTATGGCCTTTTCATAATCTAATCATTGTTCAAGGCTCTTTTACATAAAAAAACATGGCAAACGTATAAAACTTCGTAAAACTAAAATTAGGCATTCTAATTTTAAAGAAAACGAAAAATCACGATTATGAAGATCGCAGTGAAAATTAGTATCGGAGGTCTCTTAGGAATAGTATTATTAAGTAGTACACTCAATGCACAAAAACTTAAAAGAAGAGCATCATGGGAAGCAACAATTACGGCCCCTAAGAACGCGCAGCCAGGTGCCATCATAAAATCAGTTTCTGATGGTAGTCCCTTGCAAAAAGCCGGATTTTTACCAAAGGATATCATTGTAAAAGTGGACGGGACCTTTATAACCGATGAAAATGTCTGGAGTGATATCACTTATGGTCTTAGAGCGGATAAATCTATAAAAATTGAAGCTGTACGGGGACATAAGTCCATCAAGGCCGATGTTCGCTTTAATCCTTTGGAAATAGAGCTTCATAAAGGAATTGACACCTTTTATGAAGAAATCACAAGCACATATGGCATTACCCAAAGGACTATAGTTACCAAACCCAAAAAAGAAGGCCGGCAACCTGCCATAATCTTAATAGGAGGATTAAGTTGTTCAAGTATTGAAACCTATCCCGGAAGGTCTAGTAACTGGTCGCGTACTATTCAGACATTGGTAGAAAAATCCGATATGGTGGTCATGCGGGTAGAAAAACCTGGGGTTGGTGATAGTGAAGGTAATTGCAGTGAATCTGACTTCCTGATGGATCTTGCGGGATATAAGGCAGCTATTCTCAGCTTAAAATCCAAAACCTATGTGGATGCCACAAGAATTGTGGTCTATGGCTCCAGTATGGGCAGTGCCCTAGCTCCTTTTTTGGCCAATACCTACAATCTTAAAGGTATTATTTCGGACGGTACCTTTTTTAAAACATGGTATGAGCATATGCTCGAAATAGAACGTAGAATTCGTCAATTCCAAGGAGACGACGAAACCCAAATCGTTGAAAAGATGAATAACTATTACATTCCCCTATACTTTGGTATGCTTATTCAAAAGAAAACATATGAAGAGGTTGTAAATGAATATCCTGCACTTTCACAATTTAATTATCATGGCCCTGAACATATGTATGGAAGACCCGTACGTTATTACCATCAACTACAGGATTTTGATCTCGCCGGGGAATGGGAAAAAATCAAAGCACCTGTTCGCATCATGAGGGGAACCAATGATTGGATCATGTCTTCTTTTGACAACTTCATGATTTTGGAAGTATTAAAAAGAAATGGCCATCAAGATCATCTTCTTTTGGAATATCCAGGATTAGATCACTGGAATACCATTCATAAAACCGCAAAAGATTCCTTTGATGGTAAAGAAGGATTATGGGATGAGAAAACCATACTTCAAATTATTGAATGGGCCCAAGAAATTGTTGGATTAAAATCCTAGCTCCTTTCCAAGGAAAAGTTTGAATGTTCTTCTATTTGGGTATTCAATTCTTCTTTCCAGTCTGCAATTTGGGCATCATCAACTTTATATGTGTTTTTGAACACTTCCAAAACAGGATCCATTAAACTACGAACACTGTCGATATCAAAATATAGACGACCTGTTCTTCGTATAAAGAAATCCATCGGATTTTGAACCATCTCATAATCAATACCAAAACGAAGTTCAGCCAATGCCAAGCGCATTTCGTTATTCTTCCCTTTTTGCTGCGAGTAATAGTCCAATATGGTTTCTGTCTGAATACCGTAGTTGGTAACTAAAAACCAGGCATTGTAATTGGTGAAACCATCTTCCTTAATACGTTCATAAATCTCTTTGATGTATTTTTTTACATGTTTAAATTTCTTGAAATCGCTGCCACACAATGGAATATCTTCAGTGGCGCTTTCCTTGATTTCAATTTCATGATCTTCATCCATTTTTTTGGCAATTCGGTTTACTACCCGCTCTGCCATCTTTCGATAACCCGTAAGTTTACCTCCTGCCATACTAATAAGACCTGTATCTGAAGTGAAGATTTCATCTTTTCTCGAAAGTTCAGATGCTGATTTTCCTTCTTCATGGATCAAAGGACGCAGACCGGCCCATGATGAAATAATATCCTCCATTTCCAAGTTGATCTTGGGAAACATATTATTTACCGCAGAAATTAAATAAATGGCATCAGCCAAATCAGTTTCTACAT
>CAZHJO010000407.1:0-3320 GCA_964532755.1 uncultured Maribacter sp.
GAGTCAGACGCCCATAAACTTAGTTCCAATCCTTCTGCAAGCTTCGCTGCAATATTTTCCCGAGCCTCTTTGGCCTTTGTCACACCTGTTAGGGAATCTTCGTAGATAATCAAAGGAGTTTCAAGGGGTTTCTTCGATTTTTTATTGCAGGAGGGAAGGAGCAAAACAGATGTCAAAACCAACACGGAATGTTGTAGTAAAATTTTTAATTTCATTCAGAGCTTTTAAAAGTATGGTTGTACTTTCTAAAAATAGGGAATTCTAGCTCGGAAGGAAAACAGAATGGGACTTTAGGAAGAAACGCTCTTTAATGTGACTTAAGAAATGCAATTTATTCTTTTTGTAAGAGGGCAATGTCTTGTTTAATTCGTTCTATTTCCTCATCCTTTGTGCCATCGTAGACGCCGCGTATGCGTTTCTTACGATCTACCAAAATAAAGTTAGGGGTGTGGATAAAGTCCTGAAGTCCACCATCGCCTTGGTCTATTGCCGCAAAATAACTCTTACGGGCCAGGTTATAAATGTGTTTTTTATCACCGGTTGTAATGTTCCACTTACCATCAATAACGCCATGTTTGTTCGCATATTTTTTCAGAATAGGAATACTGTCCATTGTTGGGGTAACGGACATGGACAAAAACATAACATCATTTTCATTCAAGAATATATTCTGAAGCTCCTCCATATGGTTCGACATTATGGGGCAAATGCTCGGACAGCGCGTAAAGAAGAAATCGGTTACATAGATTTTATTTTCATAATCTTTTTGGGTAATGACCTTTCCATTTTGATTGACCAATTCAAAATCTGCAACGGTATGGTTCGATGCTGTTTTGCGAATACTTGCATCTACTAATTCAGGATTGAAATCAGCCGGATTATAAACGGGCAAGTTCTCTTCTTCGAAAGCGATCGCGTACATCAAAGTAAATATACTAATGGCAAAAAATGCCATTAGTATATATGCATATTTTGATTTTTTCAATTCGTTCATCGGGCTCTTCGTTTATAGCACAGAGGTGTTAATCTCGATATCGGAATGCTCCCATGCAATGTCAAACTCCTTTTTAATAGCATTGGCTTCTTGTAACTTGCCCTGAGCCTTTAGACTATTGTGAAGTCCCATCAAGGACCAACCATTTTGACGCAATACAGCTAAATCTTCCTTGAATATTTTCTCGGCAGCTTCATAGTTGCCGGCCTTCATTAAGACCGCCCCTAAATTTTGGCGTGTGGGTATATGCCAGGCAGCAGGTTCTGTATAGGTTAGACCGTCTTCAAAGACCACAGCATTTTCAAGATGTTCAATAGCTTTTGAAACATCACCTTTCAATGCCGCCAATTCCCCAGCCACAACTTCATACGCTATATTGGCTATTCGATTGGAAGTATTATTCGCAGTAGCTACCAAGGTTTCCAATTCTGGATCTTTTTTGAGCGTGGCAATGGCATCCAATTCTTCCTGGGCCTCTTTCATATTTCCTTTTCTAATAAAAGCAATTCCCCTTGCATAATGTCTCATTAGATTAAGATGTTTAATATCCGCACTCGGTGCTGGGATTGTCAGAATCTCGTTCCATTTCCCAAACCGTGTATAGGCCAACAAGGGGGTAGAAGCAAAATCCTGTAAGAAAGTAAGCGTGGCCAATTCTCCAGTTGGTACTTTTTCAGCGGTTTTCTTGGCGGCGTCTATTGCTATTTGGCTATCACCCAATAAACTGGCCGAGGACCATAAAAAGTGAATATTATGAGGGTAATAGGCAAGGGGGTAAAGTCCTTGGGAGAAACATTGTGCAATATAATCCTCATCGGCCAGAATTGCAGTTTGGTTCACTTTAACCGCGTCTAAGTACCTACCTACCCTTATATAAATATGCGATGGCATATGTACAATATGTCCTGCACCAGGCATTAAAGATGCCAATTGATCCGCACTCGCTACCCCAAGATCTGGATATGGTAACTCTACCATATGAATATAATAATGATGCGCTCCCGGATTTTCAGGTTCGAGCTTCATGGCCTTTTCAAGAGCAGCTTTGGCCTCTTTAATATTGGGAGAAGGATTTCCATCCTTGTCCCAGTAGTTCCAAGGAACTGTATTCATTACAGAAGCGGCATATAAAATCTGGATATTGGCATCTTCAGGAAATCGATTAATGACCTTGGCCATGGCAATCATATAGGCCATATTCAATTCTGCCACATCTTTGGTCAGGTCCTCACTATAACGTGCAGAGAGCGCTTCAATAAGTGCCTGTTCCTTTGTACTCGCTTTAGAGGCCAATTTCCGTGCTTTTGTCATTGCCTCATTGATCTTGTTTTTTCGCTCTTCGTCGGGTAATGGGTCATTGATATTAGGCCCTAAAGCAAAGGCCTGCCCCCAATAGTTCATCGCAGCATTCGGATCTAAACGAGCTGCTTCCATAAAAGAACGATGTGCTTCGGCATGGTTAAAAGCATATGATAATTTAATTCCTTGGTCAAAAAACGCCTGTGCTCTTTCGTTTTCAGTAGTAATTGAAAAATGGAGGTTTCCCAGATTGTTGAAAAGTGGAGAAATCTGTTGTGTAGTATCAACAACATCCAACATAAATTTGGTTGGGGTGCACTTGGTAAAACTGAAAGATGCTTTTTGATAATTGTGCGTCTTTCTTCCATCTGAATTTTCATTGATAAAATGAACCAGTACCAAAAGAGATACAAATAATAGTCCTAAACTGATTTTTGTTCGCATGATGATTTTTTTAAGATTGTTGTATGAATTTAATTGCCTCGTCCAATTCAGGTCGAGTACTCTTCGAATTTTTGGTCAATTCAATTAATTGGCTAAAGTATTGTCTTGCTTTTTCACTATCACCCGATTGCTTGGCCGCAATGGCTGCGCCATAAATCCCATTGAATCTTTCAGGATGTTTATTTAGATTCTCTTTGTAAGCTGCTAACGCTTCCTTTGGTCTATTCATTTCTAAAAGCATGTCTCCTAATAATTCTATAGCTGGCAAAACATCACCCGGGGTAACCGGATGTAAACTAGTTTTACGCTCCATGGCTACTGCTTCTTTCATAATGGCCAACCCTTTATCTTCATTTCCTTTAGTAAAATCCATCCAGGCCTGTGCTGTTTTAATTTGAATTTCAACTTGTTTTTCTTGAATAAATTTAGAACGATCGTTTTCCGCAACTAAATTTTGATGTAATTGGGTAAGAATCCCAATCTCCTTCTCTACTATTGAAAAATCCTTCGTGCGTGCGGCTCCTAATGCCCTAGCGAAATGGTGTATCGCTTTTTGCCAAGGAAATTGTTCCCAGTCCAAATC
>CAZHJO010000408.1:0-3312 GCA_964532755.1 uncultured Maribacter sp.
TTGGCCTTACCGCATAAAAGATTCGTGGCCAGATCTGTACGTCATGCGGGGAACGACTGGGTAGACCGGTTTTACGCCCTTGACCAAGATAGCAATGTCCCTTTCCATATAATGGCAGCATCCGAGGAATTGCCCAATTGGTTACAATCCGAAGGTTTTCAGTATTCCTTTTGGGAACGCAACAACCTCTGGATTTTGAATTCCGCTATGGCCTTGGGAGGTCGTAATCTTACACTTTTGGCGCTTTGGGATGGAAAGAAAGGAGATGGACCCGGAGGAACACAAAACATGATCAGGGAAGTTGAAGAAAGGGGGGCAAAAAGCATAGTTATTCCATTGAACTAGAAGCTTGCCCTAATAAGAGCAGAATAATTTGGAATGCAGCACAACAGGTTCGGTGATTCCTGGAAGAAGTGATGCACCCTACACAGACTTGTAACAATTCTTTAAATCTATGGTATGGAACAAAAGGTATACATTGAAGAAAGACTGGAAAGCCAAAGAAAATGGTATAGTAAAAAGAGCAGCGTCAACAAAAACTATTACCATTGGTTTAAGGTATTGACCATCGTATTTTCAATTTTAATACCCGTGATCTTGGGACTCGAGGAGTATATGTCAATGACGGGCCTAAGTAAGGCAATAGCAGCTGTTCTTGGAGCTTTGGTAGCTATCTTGACCGCTATATCGGGATTGATGAAATTTGAAGAAAAGTGGATTAATTATCGAGGATGCTCCGAAAGGCTCAAAAGGGAGAAGTATCTGTTTGAAACGGCTACGGCGCCCTATGATAATACCGATGCCCTAAATGTACTAGTGCTAAAAATTGAAAACATCATTAGCAGTGAAAATACGGATTGGGGTGATTATATCAGGGAGGAAAAAACTCCGGAATAGCATATTTAAGAATGAGATGAATTAACTAAAAGCTATCACTATGGCTCCTATTTTACGGTTAAACAGAACACTGCACCTCGGCTTGATCGATGAGGATTCCTTTGCCGGATTTCAAAATAATCGAACCGGTTATTTCAAAAAATACCATAACAGGTTTTGGGCGAGTTTCAACAATCAGACCCGACGCCGTATTCAGTTTCGTGGTGAGGGCCTCAACGAGTGGGTAGAACCAAAAAGTAACCCAGGCAATGATATAAAAGCCTTGCAATCCTTTTTGCGGGATCATGGTTTTATGCCAGGAGGAAGACTAGATGGTGTTTTTGGTTATTGGACCTTGTCATCTGTCCGATTGTTCCAGGAATATATACGGTCTGTGGAAGGAAAGACAGCAATTGGAATCCCGGATGGCCGGGTGGGCAGCGGGACCCATGAACATATGATGCGGTGGCGGAAAGACAATATATATTGTGAATGGGGTCCGCAAAAATCAGAGGACCCGGCAAATCAGTTCAATTGGCCCTTTGCCTCAAGGGAGTATGATCTTTGGATGAACCTGCTTCCCAGGGTACAGTCAGGCTATCTTCAGGCACTTCGTAATTCAAGCGATACCCCCCACCAACTGGAACTTTTTCAGTTGCAGGAAGTAAAAAATTTCCCGGGGAAAACAGATTCTGTAAAGATCGATGATTGGACCTTTAATCGTGACGACATTCATTTGATCGGGCTGCGCTGTTTTCAAGAGAGACGAGAGCGGGAAAGGGGAAATGACGATTTGTTTATTTTGCTCATGAATGGAATGGTCTTTAAATTCTGGGGTTCTACCGATCCCAAACCGGAGCATACGAGTGATGGTTTTGAACCTTATTTGGCAGAGGGCCAGCATAAATACCGTTTTAGCTGGCATAAAAGAAGCACGGCTTCCGTCCACAAAGTATATAAGGCCTTAGTTCCCTATGATAAGGGGGTTTTGGTGTTTCGCGATTGGAGCAAGACCGACGCCTTGAATGAGGATGATATTCGAAAGGGATTGCTTTATAATAAATACGGAGCCAAAAACAGGGAAAATCCCAATTCAACGATTAATATCCACTGGACTTTTGATGGTCGCAACAACTGGTCCGCTGGCTGTCAGGTAATCTCGGGCCGAAGTTATATCAACCATAATGGTGACCTTATAGACTGCTCCGCTTTTTCCGCTCCAAGTTATGGTACGGTATCGTCGGTCTCCACAAGGGGCGTAAAGAAAAACCGTGGTGCCTATACCTTTATCTCAGACTTTGTTTATGCCTACTCAAGGCCAGATCAGGATTATCTACGCTACACTTTGGGAAGAGATGGTGCCCTTGAGGAATATGCGGATCAGGAATTGTTGGACCTGTTGAAGAAACAGATACCCAATAGGCGTTTTGATCGTGCTATGCAAAATGCCGAAGCCGTGGTGCATGGATTGGTCAGTAAAATGAAAGGTCTGGCGTAGGGCAGAAGAAATAGTTTTAACGGATTGTGGTACTTGTAATAGTGCCCGGCCCAAAACTAAAAAAAATCAATTAGCAAAAACAAGTATTATGAAAACACTTAAAAGCAAAAGTATTATCCTTTTTGTAACAATGACCATATGGAGTTGTGCGAGTCTTTATGATCATTTTACATATACGGAGACCATAGAAACGAAATTAACTACACTAAGTCTTATGGAGAAAAGCGATAGGCCGTTCTCAGATCATGAAGAGGCTGTCACAGATCTTAAAAACCAATTAAAGAAAATGGAAATCTATGAGAAAGGCAAAAAGAAAAACGAGATTACCGGAAAAATGTGGGAATTATTGGGAAGTGATGAACATTTGGTCGGAAGCTATCTAAAGTTTTGGGAAGAAAAGGGGAGCTTAAATACGGAATTCAGTAAACAGGCCATTCCGCAAATTGAAGAAGCCTTTGATTTAATGTTGCTTTATGAAACTAAAAAAGACAAACAAAGCAAAAATATCCTAACTGAATTTATAAATAAGTTATAAAACGCAATAAAATGGATTTTGAAAAACTATTACAAGAGCTAAAAGCGGATATCGTTGCCGAAGCAAAAGAAAAATTTGGGGAGGAAGGAAAGATCATCGTATCAGACATGCAGGAATATTTGGATTCTTCCAAGGATAAATTAAAAAAATGGAGCAAGCTATTTATAGCAGGTCATATAGACAAGGACGAACTGGCATGGCTCCTAAAAAGTCAGAAAGACCTATTGGCCATGAGAAGCCTTGTAAAACTTGGAGTGAATAAGATCAAACTGGGCCATTTTAAAAATAAGGTCATCAATATTGTCTTTACAAAACTGGTTGGATTGGTCATATTGTAATCCCCGACAGGAATAATAAAACCAAGTGCGTGGATTAAAAATTATATTGACATCTAAGGGCAGAC
>CAZHJO010000409.1:0-3297 GCA_964532755.1 uncultured Maribacter sp.
TTGGTGTATACACACTTTCCAGGCGTGCGCCTTCGACCACTCGGCCACCTCTCTAAAATAGCCTTAAAGGTTGGCCAATTAACAAAAAAATTGTTAAGTAATAAAATTTAAAGCACCTTTTTTTACTGCATTTCTCCACGTAATGAGGTCTCAAAAAAAGTTTTGAACATTTTAGAGGAAACAGTACTCCCCAATAAGTACATAAGTTTAGTTATGGCAGCCTCGGTCGTAATATCCTTACCATTAATGACTTGCATTTTACCCAGTTCCTTACTGGTCCCGTATTGGCCCATGATTACGCTACCACCTGAACACTGGGTAACATTCACAATATGCAGTCCACGACGTATTGCACTTTTCAAACAATGTAACAGCCATTTTTCTGTCGGTGCGTTTCCGGCACCATAGGTCTCCAAAACCAAAGCCTTTAAATTTGGAATATTGAGCACATTTGTTAAAACGGATTCATTGAGCCCTGGAAATATTTTTAAAATGGCCACGTTTGTATCCATCTGCAAATGGACTTTCAGTTTTTTGGTTGATTTTGGTTTATTTAAATATTCATTAAAGACCTTTAAATGGACCCCCGATTCCGCCAAATGTGGATAATTCAATGAGCTAAATGCCTGGAAATGTTCGGCATTGATTTTTGTTGTCCTATTTGCGCGATAAAGTTTGTATTCAAAGTAGAGACCTACCTCCTGTACCACCGCTTTGCCATTTTCCTGTAGTGCCGCTATTTGAATAGACGTAATTAGGTTTTCCTTCGCGTCTGTTCTTAGGTCCCCAATAGGCAATTGTGATCCTGTAAATATTACGGGTTTGGTCAAGTTTTCCAACATAAAACTCAAAGCAGAACCCGTATAACTCATTGTATCGCTACCATGTAGGACTACAAAACCATCGTAAACGGAATAATTAATTTCTATCAACTCAGCAATATTTACCCAGTGTTCCGGATTCATATTCGATGAATCCAAGGGCTCGTCAAATGAAACACTATCTATATTGCAATCCAATTGCTTCAACTCAGGTATGCTTTTTAATAAGGTATTAAAATCAAATGCTTTAAGGGCACCGGATTCATAATCCTTGACCATACCAATTGTACCACCGGTGTAAATAAGTAATATGTGCGGTTTTTTGTCCATGGCAATCAAATCCCAAAAAGATCTTTAGAGTTTTTCGTAGTGATATAAGCAATTTCTTTTTCGTCTATCCCATAGATATCTGACAGCTTTTCCAATACCTTTACCAAATAAGCGCTTTCATTTCGTTTCCCCCGGTAAGGAACTGGTGCTAAATAGGGTGAATCTGTTTCAAGAACAATATGCTCCAAATCAATTTTATTTAAAAAAGTATCGATTTTCCCATTCTTAAAGGTTGCCACTCCGCCAATTCCCAATTTCATATTGTATGAAATAGCTTTTCTTGCTTGTTCCAATGTCCCCGTAAAGCAATGAAAAATTCCGAACAGGTCCTCCCCTTTTTCAATTTCGAGAATCTCGAATATTTCGTCGAACGATTCCCTAGAATGTATTACAATTGGCAAGTTGTGCTTTTTCGCCAATCTAATCTGTAATCTGAACGCTTCTCGCTGTTCTTTGAAAAAAGACCTGTCCCAGTATAGATCAATGCCTATCTCACCAACTGCATAAAAATTTCTTTCATTCAATAATTTTTCGACATGTTGCAACTCTTCCTTGTAGCTTTGCTTCACATGGGTTGGATGCAAACCTATCATCAAGAAAATATTCTCGGGATAAGCCTTTTCCAATTCAAGCATAGCCTTGGTATAGGTTGAATCTATCGCTGGAACAAAGAAACGTTCCACTCCCAAATCAATAGCATTTTTTATAACCTCATCCCGATCCTTATCAAAGGCCTCACTATAAAGATGCGTATGTGTATCAGTCAAGATCATGGAACAAAAATAGCCTTATCTTTATCAAAAAAATAAATGTTGAGCCTCAAAAAGTTTTTAAGGAATAAAAACTACATTCAAGTTCCTTTGGTTTTCACCGCTACCAATCATTTTGAAGTAGTTGCCAAAATCAATGGTATTTCTGGCCGATTTATTTTGGATACCGGTGCATCAAACACATGTATTGGCATGGATAAAATTGAATACTTCAATCTAATTTCAAAAAAATCCGAAGTAAAGGCGGCTGGTGCAGGAGCTGTTGATATGGAAACGTTGATTTCGACCAAGAACAAAATCGAAATTGGTAAATGGAGTAAACCAAAACAAAAAATAGTGCTGTTTGACCTAACCCATGTAAATGAAGCGCTCACAAAGCACAAGGCATTACCAGTAGATGGCATAATTGGGGCAGATATTCTAAAAAAGGGACAGGCAATTATAGACTACAAAAAAAGCTGTGTTTACCTCAAAAAAAAAGGCTCGGGATAAGCACGAGCCTTTTGCATATCATTTTTTGAGTTTCTACATTTCTAACGCTTTCTTGACTTCGTTGTCCATCAAAAATTCCTCTGGACTTTCCAATGCCTCTTTAACGGCAACTAGGAAACCTACCGATTCCTTACCATCAATTATCCTATGATCATAGGATAGGGCAACATACATAATAGGTGCAATTACCACTTTACCATTTTGGGCAATGGGTCTTTCAACGATATTATGCATTCCTAAAATAGCACTTTGCGGCGGATTTATTATTGGGGTGGACAACATTGAACCAAAAACACCTCCATTTGTAATGGTAAAAGTTCCTCCTGTCATCTCATCTACAGTAATTTCTCCTTCCCTTGCTCTTATGGCCAAACGTTTCACCTCAGCCTCAATGCCTCTAAAGGTCAATTTTTCAGCATTACGTATAACCGGCACCATTAGTCCTTTTGGTCCAGACACGGCTATACTAATATCCGCAAAGTCATACGAAATCATTTCTTTACCATCGATCATGGAATTGACCGAGGGGAACATTTCCAAAGCTCTCACCACCGCTTTGGTAAAGAATGACATAAACCCTAAGCTTACCCCGTGTTTATCCTTAAAATCTTCTTTATACTTTTTACGAAGAGCGAAAATTGGTGACATATCCACTTCATTAAAAGTGGTTAACATTGCGGTTTCGTTTTTTGCCGAAACCAATCGCTCTGCTACTTTTCTTCGTAACATAGAAAGTTTCGAACGTGTTTCACCCCGATTACCACCAGGTATGGGTGTACCCATAGATGGTACGGCCTTTATTGCATCCTCTTTGGTAATTCTACCATCCCTACCTGTACCCTTTATGCCTGCAGCATCAATATTTTTTTCGGCCAATATTTTTT
>CAZHJO010000410.1:0-3295 GCA_964532755.1 uncultured Maribacter sp.
ATTTTAGTAGGTTTTTTAAAAAAATGACCAATATTTCACCCACCCAATTCCGAGGGAAAAAGCACATCCCCACTTAAAGGGAAATTTATTCAAGCTTTTAGGCAATTCATCATAACACCCATTCATATTAAGGCCACATCTTTGTCATGTAATAAAAAACAGAAAAAGATGAATTTAAGGCAAATTTCCATATTCAATTTGATTGAGATATTTAGAAGTTCTGTAAAAAAGGAATCGAATATTGTCGTTCCAGATTCGCATTGCAATCAAAGACAGCATCATGATTATTATTGTGATGGTGAGAAATCATACATCCAACCAAGATAAACAAGACAAATTAACAATCAATTAATAATAAAAAAGTAAATATTATGAGCACATTTAATGTACCTAAAAGGGAAGAAGTAAACTCTAAAAACCAGACTATTTTCGACCATCTGAAAAAAGCAGTTGGTTTTGTTCCCAATCTATATGCCACCTACGCACATTCAGAAAACGCATTGGAAAATTATCTGAATCTGAGCAATGCCAGAACATCGCTTTCCGCTAGGGAAAAGGAAGTTGTAAATCTTGCTGTAAGTCAAGTAAACAATTGCATCTATTGTTTGTCAGCCCATACGGCCATAGGAAAGATGAACGGGTTTAATGATGATGAGATATTGGAACTAAGAACGGGTAAAGCTTCGTTTGACAAAAAACTGAATGCTTTAGCCGGTTTCGCAAAAAACATTACCGAAAATAGAGGAGCTGCCAACACTGAGGCAATTGAAAACTTCCTAAACTCAGGTTGGACGAAGGAAAACTTAATAGATACAATCGTTTTGGTTGGAGACAAGACCATATCGAATTACCTGCACAAAACAACAAATGTGCCTGTAGATTTCCCGATAGCACAACCTTTGGATTTGATCGAAGCTTAAATAGTAGTATAAATCTTAAAATAATATACAATGAAAAAATTAGCATTGACATTGATGTTGGCGATTGGTCTGGGATTAACTTCAAATGCCCAAGGTGATAAGATGAAAAAGGAGCCAAAGGTTATCTCCTTGGAGCAGATCTCAGGGGAGTTTATCCAAAAACAAATAACAGTTTCCCAAGGGACGTATGTTTTTGAAATTTCCAACAATTCCGTGGGACATGATGTGGGATTTGTACTTGTGAAAAAGGGAAAGGATATTAGTAATCCGGAAAATCACATTCAAACGGCTTATGTGACAAAAGCCGTTGCTACGGGCAAAAGGCAAAACTCAAAACCTACCAAATTAGAAAAAGGGGAGTATGTATATTTTTGTCCGTTGAATCCAACTCCAACAGATAATATTATATTGGTTAGATAATTGGTTTATACGTTGTTCATAAAGGCCTGAAGTCAATTTTGACTTTAAGGCCTTTATCTATCAAAAATCGAATTTCAATTGAATGGAAACCGAGTCTTCCGTGCTCTCGGATTTCTTTTTTTTGGTATTTAGATTTGCCAAGGAAATTCCTAACAATCGTACCGAATTCTCCAATTTTTCCTGATAAAGCAATGCTTTGGCAATTTCAAGAATTAGCGATTTGTCCGCCACGAAATACGGCATGGTCTTGCTGCGTGTCTGTAATGTAAAATCGCTGTATTTGATTTTCAAGGTAATGGTCTTACCTGCTAATTTTGATTTTTTTAACCGTCTTTCAAGTTCATTGGCGATTTGCTCCAGGCGCTCCAACATAAATATCTCACTACTTAGGTTTTCGCTAAATGTACGTTCTGCTCCTACAGATTTTGGGGTTCTATGTGGTTTTACAGGACTATTATGAATGCCTCTGACAACGTTGAAATAATGTGAGCCACTTTTCCCAAAGTGTTCCTCTAAAAAGGCTACAGACTTAGCCTTGAGTTCCTTGCCGGTGAAAATTCCAAGTTTGTACATTTTTTCAGCGGTAACCTTGCCAACCCCATAAAACTTTCGAATCTCCAAATCCTCTAAAAATTGTAATACTTCTTCGGGATTAACCGTTTTTTGACCGTTGGGCTTATTGAAGTCACTGGCTACTTTGGCAACGAATTTATTTATGGAAATTCCGGCGGAGGCCTCTAGTCCAACCTCTTCCAATATACGCTGTCTAATTTCCTTGGCTATCAGTGTTGCAGATGGATTGCCTTTTTTATTTACAGTGACATCCAAATATGCTTCATCCAATGAAAGTGGTTCGACCAAGTCGGTATATTCATGAAATATATTGCGTATTTTTTGGGATATCTCTTTGTAGCGTGCAAATCGCGGTTTTACAAAAGTAAGATGTGGGCAGTTTTTCTTGGCCAAATAGCCACTCATCGCACTACGCACTCCATATTTGCGAGCCTCATAGTTTGCGGCTGAAACCACACCCCTAATTTCATTACCGCCTACAGCTAAAGGCTTGCCTCTAAGTTCAGGATCGTCGAGTTCTTCAACAGAGGCGTAAAAAGCATCCATATCTATATGGATAATTTTACGTAAAGGGGATGCATCGGGCATAAACAAATTTAGTCATATCTTAGTTTTATGAATACCGCCTTAAAATCTGCAATCGTATTAGGAGCTACAGGACTTACAGGTAAATTGTTATTACAACTTTTGTTGAAGGATGATCGTTATGCGAGGATTAAACTTTTTTCTAGGTCAAGTTCGGGAATCGTGGATCCGAAAATTGAAGAATATCTTGGTGATGTTGTTCGCTTGGAGGCGTTCAAAAATGATTTTAAAGCGGATGAGGTATTTTGTTGCATAGGGACCACAAAAGCAAAAACCCGGGATAGGGAATTATATAAGAAGATTGATTTTGGTATTCCTACCAAAGCTGCGCAACTTTGTAAGGAAAATGGGATCAATACGATTGTGATAATTTCTGCACTGGGCGCCAATTCAAAAAGTAACATTTTCTATAACCGGACAAAAGGGGAAATGGAAGATGCCGTTTTAGAGCTTGAAATATCTAAAACCCACATTTTACAGCCTTCATTGATCGGAGGTAAACGCGAGGAAAAAAGAATTGGTGAGTGGATTTTCAAGCAATTGATGAAAGTGGCGAACTTGGTTATGGCAGGACCCTTGAAAAAGTACAAATCCATACATCCCAAAAATATAGCCAAAACCATGGTCTGGTTGGCAAATAGCGAATACGGACAAGTTAAAATACCATCTGATGTGATTCATTGCCTAGCAAGAAATCATTAAAAGGAGAAAAAGATCTGTACTCGTGTTTTTATATATTATGTTTAAACATATGAACATATTTATTCGTAATTTAGCCCCACTTTCTTTCCATACCG
>CAZHJO010000411.1:0-3290 GCA_964532755.1 uncultured Maribacter sp.
TCATAATTAATACGATCGCGTATAGTGCCATCCTGTCTATGAATGATCACATCGGCCTTGTATTTTCTAGCCAATCGTTTTGCTTTTCTAATGGCCGTATCTTGGCGTCGGTGTTTAGACGTAATACGTTTATTGCCTTCGCGCCTTACGGCCCAACCGTTTTCATGCGGTACAACGTGTTGGTGCCAAGACCTTCCTCGTTTGCTTTGACGGGCACTTTTAAAAAAAACCTCTACTAGTTCACTCAAAATGTCTATCCAAGATCGGGATTTGTTGCTATTCGGCATTTTGCATTTTTTTGATTGATTCGAAGATACTATTTTCAACTAAGAATTAGAGGTAAGTGTCTTCACGATAGTACGGTGTTACTCCTCCTTGTCATCTTGAGCGCCCGCCAGCCTCGGGCATGGCAGTCGAAGAAAAGGAAGGGACCATTAAGCAAAGATGAATCACCAATCATTAATGCTAACATCTAACTGCCAACTTCCATCTGTCTTGCTATCCCCATACCAATTTTTAAAGTATATTTGATTGACACTTTTTTTAATCATGCCATCTTATGAAATCAAGAATACATTGGCTATCTCTTATAGCATTCACCTTCGCTATAACCACCCAAGCTCAAAATTACCCAAGCACGCCCCCTGAAGTATCCCCCATGCCCATGAAACCCGAAATGACGGAAATTTGGGAACCTGAAGTGGCTGTTGTTACCCCAGCTAAAATATTGGGCAATGCCCCATCAGATGCCATTATTCTTTTTGATGGATCCGATCTTGACCAATGGGTGAGCAAAAAAGACAGTTCTAAACCAGCCCCATGGAAAATCGTAAACAATGATCATATGGAAGTAGTTCCAGGTTCCGGTGCCATACAAACCAAAATGAAATTTGGGGACTGCCAATTACACCTTGAATTTAGCGCCCCTGATAAGATACAAAGTGTAGGTCAGGGCCGAGGTAATAGTGGGGTGTTTTTCCAAGATCGTTATGAGCTCCAGATTTTAGATTCCTATAACAGCCGTACTTACCGCAACGGGCAGGCTGCTAGTATTTACAAGGACCATGCACCATTGGTCAATGCCATGCGAAGTCCGTTGGAATGGAACTCCTATGATGTCATCTATTCCGCCCCCCGTTTTAAGGCCGATGGTCGTTTGGACGCCCCAGGAAGAATCACCGTATTACATAATGGGGTTTTGGTACAAAATAATGTGACCATTAGTGGCTTAACGAACTATATTGGGTTGCACCTATATCCCGATGCCCATGGTGATGACGTGATCTCACTACAAGATCATGGGAACAAGACCCAGTTCCGCAATATATGGGTGCGAAAACTATAATCGCATAGTGGATAATTAGTATTCTTTAATAAGTGTATCGCCGATTATAAATCTGAAGGTCATTGGGAAGTCTTTTGGCAAAACTTCCGTATCTTAAGGTATCGTATTGAAATACCAAAAGTAAAGATGACCAAATACAGTTAAAAAAACAATATCATGAAAAAAGTACTGGCCTATGCGGCTCAAGAAGCCGGAAGTAAATTAGAACCTTTTTCATACGAACTTCCTGAACTTGGGAGTGAAGAGGTAGATATCAAAGTACATTATTGTGGCATTTGCCACTCGGATCTAAGTATGCTCGATAATGATTGGGGCATGACGCAATATCCGTTTGTTCCCGGTCATGAAATTGTTGGGGAAGTTATAGCTGTGGGGAATGAAGTAAAAAACCTGGAACCAGGCCATCTAGTAGGTTTGGGTTGGAATTCCGCTTCTTGTATGCATTGTGACCAGTGCATGAATGGTAGTCATCATTTATGTAATACCGTAGAAGGAACCATAGTTGGGCGCCATGGAGGTTTTGCCGATAAGGTGAGGGGACACTGGTCATGGGCCATACCTTTGCCAGAAGGAATTGACCTTAAGAAGGCAGGACCTTTGTTATGTGGCGGTATTACTGTTTTTAATCCCATAATATTAGCAGGCGTAAAAGCCACTGACCGGGTCGGCGTCATCGGTATTGGGGGCTTGGGTCATATGGCCCTGAAATTCCTCAATAAATGGGGATGCGAGGTCATTGCCTTTAGTTCAAATCCTGATAAAAAAGAACAGATACTTGGCATGGGGGCAACTAAGGTCATAAATTCAAGAAATCCGGAAGAGTTGGAAAGTATTGCCGGTAGTTTGGATTTTATCCTAAACACCACAAACGTAAGTTTAGATTGGAACTCCTATTTGACTACACTTGGACCGCAGGGCAAATTTCATACGGTTGGGGCGGTATTGGAACCGATGGCCATACCTGCCTTCTCGCTCATTATGGGCGAAAAAACTGTTGGTGGTAGTCCATTAGGAAGTCCGGCCTTAACCCGTACCATGCTGGAATTCTGTGTACGTCACAATATTTATCCCATGGTCGAGGAATTTCCTTTGAAGGAAGTCAATGCAGCAATGGAACATTTGGAAAAAGGAAAGGCACGGTATCGTATTGTACTGAAGGTTTAATAACCCATCAATAATGGATAAGATTGAAAATTGGACTGCCATCAGAAAGCATTTTAGCCAAAGTTTTGGATCTAGCCTGCATGTCTCGATTGCATCTGTTGGTGCGGATAACACCCCTACAGTAACCCCGGTGGGTACGGTATTCCTGAATAAAGACCAAACGGGATTTTATTTTGAAAAATTCATTACCACGCTGCCAATACATGCCGCGCATGATAATACCATTTGTATCTTGGCTGTGAATAGCAACAAGCTATTTTGGTTTAAATCGTTGTTAAAGGCACGTTTTGACACCTATCCTGCCTTTAGGTTATATGGAAAACTTGGGGCGCGAAGAGAAGCTACCCAAGCTGAAATCAGGGCCCTGAAAAAAAGATTGAAAACAACCCGACGCCTTAAAGGCCACAAATATTTATGGGGCAATATGAAAGAGGTCAGGGAAATCACCTTTCATAAAGGCGAAAAAATCAATATCGGGAAAATGACCACAGCACTTTAAAAGTGTGGTAGTACAGTTAGCAAATTGGTTTATTTGAAGCAGCCGTTAGTTTTAAAAAATCGGTCAGTAAATCATAATCTATCTTATCTGGATTGGAATAGCGTATACATCCCTTGCCATGATTTAATCCAGCTAAACGTTCCTTGTTGTTCAACATAACCTCGTGAATTAAAAAATAAACACAAATGTGCAGCTTTTGGCTAGCAAAGGCGACCTCTACCTGTTTGTTACGTCGATAAGAGGGCATTTTGTAGACCATGTCCTCTTCATGATCCGGGAGAT
>CAZHJO010000412.1:0-3285 GCA_964532755.1 uncultured Maribacter sp.
TTGACCAGGAATCCGGGCAGGCCGCTGAGCTGGGGGTTGACCAGGCGTTCGATTCGCCGCTCGGAGACGCTGCCGAACTCGGCCAGGCCCATGGAGAGGTAGTCGGCGGCCATGGCGATGGGCTGGCCGTGAAAGTTGCCGCCCAGGCGGATGTCTCCCTTTTCGGGGAAGACGAGGGGGTTACAAATCGGGGTCGGGCCTATGTAACATTTTGTAATCTAGCATTATAAGGTAGAAAAACACTTTCCATAAAGGCTTAGGATTGCATTTTCATGCTCGAAAACAACCGTTTAAGCCAATTGCAAGGTGGTACCAATACCGGGTTGCGTTTGGCACATCATCAATTGGGACCATAAACGGTAACTCTTTTTAAGAATCTATAGAGCCTTATTGTGCTCATTTTGACCCTTAAAATGAAGGTCTAAGCATTAATTACGGCTTTGATTATAGTGCTTCTGATGAGATTACGGGGTATTGCATAGGCCCGACCCCAGGCGATGGTAATATCTTCGAAGAAATAATCAGATTCATTTTTATTGTTATTTTCGGTACATTTCTATGCTGGACTGGAGAAATTATTATTACAGCTATTACCTTCGGGTGGCATCGACCAAGGTGGGGTGGGTATAAGGACAAGCCTCCTCTGAAGAGGGCTTTTTGTGAAGTAGGCGTTGGAGCTCTGGGATTTCTGTTCGGGATATTGGTAATTCCGATTACAAAAAGATTTGTTTACACTTCTGGTATTGTATGAATTCAGAAAACAGAAATAAAATATTATTAAATCTTAGCCAAAGAAATTCTAATATTATAGGTATAACAAGTTGCTTCTCTCCGACGCGGCTTCGCCGCGCCGGAGAGCGCGACGTTAGGGCCATACTGTCATGAATCAAATTGAAGAAATACTTAAAAAGGACATCCCCGAGCCCCTAATCGCGTCGGCTTCAAAAGATGTTGTTGAGTATAGTATTGGTTTAGTCCGTATTGAATGCTATTGGGTCGGGCCACATTAACATACTGATATTTTGGGTGCATCAAATAGAAAAAAGCCCTCATACAGTACCTATAAGTTACTTTTCAGAGCCAAAAAAGCGATTGTAGGAGCCAACCCACTTGCCAATAGAAATTCAATTTTAATCTCAGGAATGATCTTCCTTTTTGTTTTATCTTCGTTTTTACCATCAAAAAGAGCAATATAGAGCACTTTTTTAGGGGGGGAAATATGTTTATAGCTATCATACCAATAATTTGCTGTGGCCCGACCCCAAAACATATGGAAATTGGCTATTTCCTGGATTGGCGTCAAGACAGGCCGTTGAATTCAAGGCAGGATCAATAATCCCTTTGACTGAATTTTTAAAGGCCAGATATCGGGTATCGCTTCTGCTATATCGATTTATTCACCATATAAGATATAAGTAACCGTGGCTTACTGAAAAACCAAGGTACAGGGCAATATTAAATAAAACCCTTTTGCCCAACGACTTAACCTTAAATTCCTTAAATACCGCAATGACAACTATGACAACCAACCATGCAATCAACAATACTCGTTCGTAAAGTTCGATGCCATGTGCAATATAATAAAAGCCGGCAAGGCCGATGGCCCATAAAGGTATCATGCAAAGAAGCACATAGTTGATGAATTTAAGAAAGGATTCACCTATGGTTTTTTTGACTACTTGTTTTACTGCAATTGAGTCGGTGTTCATATCACCCCCGCCCCCTTTTTTGTTTATAGATACTTTAATGTGTTCGAACCGTCCTCTATAACACCGGTAACCTTTGAATTGCTGCACTGTAAACCTTTGACCGGAATTCCAACCTTGTCAACAATTACTGTTTTGTCACCATACTTATCAATGGTGGTCACAACGATATCAACCGTCAAATTAATAGGCACAACAGCCACCATCTCGATAATCGCCTTTTTACCGACCAAGTGATATGGCGCAGTTGCCCAAGTATCTTTTTTGAGGTTAAGTTGAAAATATTCTGTCTGAATTCCGGAAAATAAGAATGCACCGGATTTGCCTCCAACGCACAAATGATCATTGAGGTTCAAACAGATTTCATTTTTATCTGTTGGACCATGCCTGAAAAACATCTTTACCATATTGAGAGCGCTAATACCTATTGGAGTTCTAGGGATACCAATTCCAACACCGACGCAACCGATTTTCATTTGCATTTTCAACTTCCTATATTTGTTTGTATTTTAGCAATTCCTACATCCAGCCTAAATCCCGAAGGCAAGCTCTGACTATCAATGAAATAGGTGCTGTTGGGGTTGCTGTTGGGGTCGGACCGACTAAATTATTGATATATAGGAGTATCAAACAGAAAAAAGCCCTCATACAGCACCTATAAGCTACTTTTCAGAGCCAAAAACACGATAATAGAAGCCAACCCGCGCGCAAATGAAAATTCAATTTTAGTCTCAGGAATGATCTTCCTTTATGAGTTTTACCCCCGCACGGTCATATATGATTTTGAATTCCATTCTGGTTGCCCCTTATATCGCTTATTGCTCGTCATGGTCAGCGAGTGCTTGCATTGTCTTTTCAAAATCAACGATAGTTGCAGAATTTTTATTTTTTTTTGACTAACCACTTTGCCGCCTCTATCGGTGTTTTTTCGGAAAGCTGACCGTAATACTGTTGTCGGTTGGGTGGGAGTTTTTTTAATGGATTTGCGCCGTTTTCAATAAGCCAAGGTATCGCATAGTAGGTGTCAGCAACAACTGAATGCTGCAAAGCGGTATATCCATCCGAACAAGTCGCTTCAAGATCATAGCCCCTTTTTAATAGAACTTCGCCGAGCGCCTTTTGCCTCTTTCCGAATTCATATCTGGCGGCGGTAAAGGCCAATAGGCAATCCTTTTCCGCCTGCCTTATTTCGTCTTCATCATTCAGCCGGATATTGAACAGATATGATTTTTCCAACCATATGATAAGCCGGTTGCGTTGACCGCCTTTCAATTCATATCGATCACTATCCGCAATCTGAACCATATCCTTGTCACCCCGGACAACGTTTCCCCAGAGGCTATCTGTTGGCATGGTAAAAAAATTTATGGCAAAAAATAAAATGGGGATTAGCAAAAGACACATTGCGGCAATGGGCGTGGGCTTTAAAATCCTTTTGGATAAGCTTGGCTTAGGCATGGCTTGATAACCTCTTCGTGTCAGTTTATGCGGCCTTTATTTCCACGAGGGAAAAGCCTTACCCACATAGCCATCGTTGTGGCCATAGGCATTACCCCTCCAGTTCGCTATGCTTTCCTGG
>CAZHJO010000413.1:0-3277 GCA_964532755.1 uncultured Maribacter sp.
GGGGTACTGGCTATGTTTATTACCTTTTTAACGATAGGCTTTCAATCGATTAAATCGGCTATGGCAAATCCTGCAAAAAGCCTACGAACAGAATAATCATCAATCAAAAAAAAGAACCATGTTTAAAAATCATATCAAAATTGCTTGGAGAAGCTTAAAAAAACAACCTTTTTTTACTTTTCTCAATATTTTTGGGCTTGCTATTGGGATAGCAGGTGGACTTCTTATTGGTTTGTATATTCATGACGAACTAAGTTACGACCAAATGTTTGCCGATGCGGACCGAATTCATCGCGTAAATGTAGATATAAAGTTTGGTGGCAATGAGAGTAAATCTGCACAACTATCGGCACCTATGGCGTCGACTATGGAAAAGGATTTCGCCCAAATAGAGACTACCACTCGATTTCGGGATTTGGGAAGTACACTTATTCGAAAAAGCAGTGCTAAGGCAAACATCAAAGAACCTCAAGTAACCTTTGTTGATTCTACTTTCTTTGATATGTTTGGTCTGGAGCTCTTGGTAGGGGATGTCAAAACCGCTTTAAAAGAACCGAATACTTTAGTAATGACACGAACGGCAGCCGAGAAACATTTCGGAATAAAAAAGGCGCTAGGCCAACAACTGTTGTTGAACAATATCGATACCTATACCGTAACTGGGGTGATAGAAGATATGCCTAAGAGTTCCTTTATTAGGGATCACAGCGTATTTCTGGCTATGGCAGGTGATGAAGAGGCACAGAATGACGAATGGACGAGCCATAATTTCTTTACATTCATCAAACTCATTCCCAGTGCTGATATAGCCGATTTTCAAGGTCCCCTACAATCTATGTTGGGTACTTATATCATTCCTTACGCACAGCGTTTTTTGCCAGGTATCACAGAAGAACAGTTGATAGCGTCAGGTAATTATCTGAACTACAGTACGATTCCGCTAAAGGACATCCATCTCTATTCTAATAGAGATCATGAGTTAAGTGCGAACAGCAGCATTCAAAACGTTTATATCCTTTCATTCATTGGGTTGTTCCTGATTTTGTTGGCAAGTGTCAATTTTATGAACCTGTCTACGGCACACTCCCTTAAAAGGGCTAAGGAAGTTGGTATCCGCAAAACATTGGGCTCAGATAGATCAGGGTTGATTCGTCAATTTTTGACCGAGTCGGGTTTAATTTCCTTTATATCACTACTGTTTGCAATCGCACTCGCGGCGTTAGCTACTCCTTATTTTAATGAACTTTCGGGCAAAGCCATTTCCATACCATTTACAAATTTCTATTTCTGGGTGGTCTTAGTGGTGATGGCAACAATTTTAAGCCTCCTATCGGGGATGTATCCGGCATTTTTTATGTCCCGATTTATGCCTGTTAGTGTACTCAAGGGAGCTACTGGGAATGGTGCTGGCGGTAGCAATATAAGAAACTTCCTGGTAGTTTTTCAATTTGCCATTTCCGTGTTTTTGATCATAAGCACATTGGTGGTTTTTCAACAATTAAGTTTCATACAGAGTAAGGAACTGGGTTTTACTAAAGATCAGGTTTTGATTATTGACGATGTATATACCATGGGGGACCAAGTAGCATCTTTTAAGGAAGAAGTGGGACAATTGGGGCAAATACAACGTGCATCGCTTACGAGTTATTTGCCAACACCCTCATCTCGAAGTAATACTTCTTTTTTTCAAGAAGGAGAAGCAAGCCAAGAAAATTCCATCAACATGCAGATATGGAACGTAGACCATGATTATATCTCCACTTTGGATATGGAAATGGTTGCCGGTCGCTTTTTTGACAGACAATTTGGTGCCGATTCCACGGCAATAGTTTTAAACGAATCGGCTGTTGCAGTCTATGACTTGAAGCCCGAAGAAGCCATAGGGATACAACTTACCCGCAATTTTGGAGAAGAAAACCCAATGTATTACAAAGTTATCGGAGTAATTAAGAATTTTCATTTTGAATCACTTCGAGAAGACATAGGTGCGTTAAGTATGACCTTGGGAAATTCCTCGGGCACTATGGCCGTAAGACTAAAAGCAGGCAATTTTTCGAATGCAATTGCGGACATTGAAAACATATGGAATAAAATGGCCCCGGGCCAACCCTTTAATTATAGTTTTATGGAGGATTCATTCAATACAACATATCAAGCCGAACAACGCCTAGGCCACATTTTTATCACATTTACCATCTTATCTATTTTAATAGCATGCCTTGGACTATTCGGATTAGCAGCTTTCAATGCCCAAAAACGCACCAAGGAAATTGGGGTCCGCAAAGTTATGGGAGCCACTGTAAGCCAGATAATGTATAGGCTTACCATCGATTTCCTCAAACTGGTAGGTATTGCCATATTGGTTTCCCTCCCGATAGGATGGTATATCATGAATGGATGGCTTGAAGATTTTTCTTATCGTATAGAAATAGGTTGGGAGATTTTTGCCTTAGCGGGATTTTTGGCCGTGGCCGTGGCCGTCGTTACGGTTAGCTACCAAAGTATCAAAGCGGCTATTGTGAACCCTGTGAACAGTTTGCGGACGGAATAATCCAGGTAGGTATCTAGAATCATTAAAAAAACGGGAACCATGTTTAAAAATCATATAAAAATTGCTTGGAGAAGCTTAAAAAAACAACCTTTTTTTACTTTTCTCAATATTTTTGGACTCGCCATCGGTATTGCCGGGGGATTATTAATCTCATTATACATCTATGATGAATTGAGTTACGATACGATGTTTGCCGATGCGGACAGGATACATAGGGTACATGCCGATATTAAGTTCGGTGGTGAGGATCGCAAATTTGCGGTTACCCCTGCGCCTATGGCTGAAACCATTGAAAGTGATTTCTCCGAGGTAGAATTAGCGATGCGTTTTCGTACTCAAGGAAGTAATTTACTGCGTAAGGCTGATACCGAGGCTAATATAAAAGAACTGCAAACCACTTTTGTAGATTCAACCTTCTTTAAAATGTTCGGGCTAGATCTATTGGTTGGAGATATAAAAACAGCCCTAAAGTCACCCAATACCATGATTTTGAGCAAATCTGCAGCAGAAAAGCATTTTACTATCAATGATGCTATTGGCCAGACCATGATTTTGAATAACAATGATTCCTATACCGTAACTGGGGTAATTGATGATTTTCCGCAAAATTCGTTTCTAAGGGATTATAGCGTTTTTATGGCCATGTCTGGTTATGAAGATTCAAGGATTGTAAATTGGGGCAGCAATAACTACCAAACCTATATAAAACTGATTCCATCGGCCAAT
>CAZHJO010000414.1:0-3276 GCA_964532755.1 uncultured Maribacter sp.
TAATGGTTTTTGGGACACTTTTAGGGCTGTTTTTCCACTTTTTAATTTAATGTATCCTGAACTGAACGGGCATATTATGGAAGGTTTGGCCAACACCTATAAAGAATCGGGTTGGCTACCTGAATGGGCCAGCCCAGGTCATCGGGATTGTATGATCGGTTCTAATTCTTCCCCCATAATAGCTGATGCCTTTTTAAAGGGAATTGAATTGGGTGATACCGAGGTATTGTTAGAGGCGATGGTCAAGAATGCAACAACATCAAACAATAGACCACTATCCAATGGTAATGTAATACGATCTGTTGGTCGGGAGGGTGTTGAGTATTACATTAAGCTGGGATACGTACCCTATGATGTCGGTATTAATGAAAATGCCGCCAGGACCTTGGAATATGCCTATGCCGATTTTACCATAGGGCAAATGGCGACCAAATTGGGAAAAACTGAATTGGCGAATACGTTTTACCAACGCTCCCTGAATTATAAAAACCTGTATGATCCGTCGACCAAATGGATGCGTGGTAAAAATGAGGATGGGAGTTTTCAGAGTCCTTTCAATCCTTTGAAATGGGGAGATGCCTTTACCGAAGGCAATAGTATTCATTATACCTGGTCTGTTTTTCATGATATTAATGGATTGATCGATTTAATGGGCGGGAAAAAAGAATTTGAGAACCAATTGGATGCCGTTTTTGAAATGCCCCCGGATTTTGACGCATCTTATTATGGCTTTACCATCCATGAGATCCGCGAGATGCAAATCATGAATATGGGCAATTACGCCCATGGTAATCAACCCATTCAACATATGATTTATCTGTATAATTATGCCAATGCCTCCTATAAGACACAAGAAAAGATAAGGACCGTCTTGACAAAGTTATATGCTGCGACACCCGATGGGTATTGCGGCGATGAGGATAATGGTCAGACCTCTGCCTGGTTCGTATTTAGTTCACTTGGGTTTTATCCTGTTACCCCTGGCGTAGATGAATATGTTATTGGGAGTCCGCTATTCAAAGAAGCAAGTATTTATTTGGAAAATGGGAATCGTTTTGAGATATCCGCTCCAAAAAACAGTGAGGATAACGTTTACATCAACGCTGCAAGTTTGAACGATGTTGGGTATGATAGATCCTATTTAAAATTCGAAGACATCCAAAAGGGAGGGAAATTGAAATTTTCGATGGTTAACAAACCAAATAAGGAGTGGGCCAGTGGGGAAGATGCCGTACCCTATTCCTTGAGCAATAAAACAAGGTAAGATGCAAAATTGGAAAACGTTTATCATGCTGTTTATTTTTTGTGGGTTTTCCGCTGCGCAAAGCCAGGAAGCTAATCAGGACCAACGATTGGAATGGTTTAAAGAGGCGAAACTGGGGGTATTCATCCATTGGGGCTATTACGGCGTTAATGGTATTACCGAATCATGGTCGCTTTACCATAAGCGAATCAGCTATGAAGATTATATGAAGCAGGGTGATAAATTCACAGCTGCTAATTACAATCCTAAAGCATGGGCAGACTTGTTTAAAAAGATTGGGGCACAGTATGTGGTGATGACGACAAAACATCATGATGGAGTGGCCTTGTGGGACACAGAAGCGAGCCATCTGAATGTTGTGGATAAAACCCCGGTAAAACGTGATTTGGTTGCCCCTTATGTTGATGCTTTGAGGGATAATGGTCTTAAAGTTGGGCTGTATTTCTCCTTATGTGATTGGTCACATCCCGATTATGATGTGGTATTTCCAAGACCCAACACACAAAAGGATTATCCACAGAAAGGACAGAGGAAAATGGATAGTTGGGAGCGTTTTGTGCTGTTTTACCAAGGACAATTGCGGGAGTTGAGCTCGCAATTCAATCCAGATCTGTATTGGTTTGATGGGGATTGGGAGAAAACAGCGGAACAATGGCGTTCAAAAGCATTGAAGGATTCCTTGTTGAAATGGAACCCAAGTGTGATAGTGAATTCAAGGTTGAATCAATATGGTGATTACAAGACGCCGGAACAAGGCATACCCGTGATTCGCCCAGAGGGGCCATGGGAATTCTGCATGACCATGAACGATAATTGGGGTTATTTTCCATCAGATACGAACTATAAGCCAACATCACAGATTATACGAACATTTGTTGAGGTGATTTCCAACGGAGGCAACTTATTACTGAATATGGGCCCCAAACCAGATGGCACCATAGCCATTGAACAAAGGGTGCGCTTGGAAAAACTCGGGGCGTGGATTGAGAAACATAAAACTGCGGTCTATGAAACCACGGCAGGATTGCCCTACGGACATTTTTATGGCCCTACATTATTGTCAAAAGACCGTAAAAAGATTTATTTGTGTCTTTTTGAGGATCCCAAAAATTATATTCAACTAAAAGGAATCCAGAACAAAGTAACAAGCATAAAGGTTTTAGGTAGTCATGAAGAATTGAGCTGGGAACGGAACGGGGGTGCTGCGTGGAACAATATTCCAGGAATCCTAAGGATATCAATTCCCAAAAAGGAAAATCTAGACAAATATGTAACCATACTGGAAGTTGCCCTCGAAGATGAATTGGTACTATACCGAGGCCATGGTAATGCCGTTGAGTTGAATAATTAACGCTAGTTACATTTAAGGAGTTTTATTATAAAATTAAATGGGCTAAAGTCTGTTGTTTGTACTTTGACAAGTGCTCTCGGTCTAATAGATATAAATGTTCCTCAAAAAATGAGTAAGTTTTATTTTTAAAATTCCTTCTCATGAAAATCATCAAGATTCTAGGTTTCCTTTTTTTGGGAATCGCGCTCGTTTCCTTCACATTTACTATTGATTTTGATAAAAACACAGATAATCCTGTTTCAAATGTGGTAATGGCGTATTATGTGCCTGAAAAAGAGTATGCCCCTGAAAACCTTCCTTTGGAGCAGTTGACCCATATCATTTTTTCATTTACCAACGTCATCGATGGTGAAATGAAATTCAGACATGCTGAAAATGGGGAGAAATTAAAACAATTGGTGGCCCAAAGGGAACATCATCCAAAGTTAAAAGTAATGATCGCCTGTGGTGGTTGGGGCGCGGATGGCTTCTCCGATATGGCACATACCGCCGAAAATAGGAAGAAGTTTGTAGCAAGCGTAATTGCATTTAACGCCAAATATGGCCTTGATGGGTTGGATATGGATTGGGAGTATCCCGCAATTCCTGCTGCCAATACAGGTGCCCGACCAGAAGACAAACAAAATTTCACTTTATTGATGAAAGAATTGCGCGAGGGCTT
>CAZHJO010000415.1:0-3275 GCA_964532755.1 uncultured Maribacter sp.
TATTAACTGGAACGATTTCCGGTTGGACAGCCCCTAAGGATGTGATCTTGAAAGTTGCAGAGATACTTACCGTAAAAGGGGGTACCGGAGCAATTGTTGAATACTTTGGTCCTGGGGCCTTATCATTGTCATGTACTGGTAAAGGAACTATTTGTAATATGGGTGCCGAAATTGGTGCCACAACATCAACATTTGGTTATGATGAGTCCATGGAACGTTATTTACGTGCGACGGAAAGAGCCGATGTTGCCGATGCTGCTAATGTGGTTAAAGGGTATTTGACAGCTGACCCGGAGGTCTATGATAATCCTGAACAGTATTTTGACCAGGTTATCGATATTGATCTATCGAAATTGGGGCCGTTGTTAAACGGGCCATTTACACCTGATTTATCTACCAATGTAGGGGATGAGATGACAGAGAAGGCCAAAGCAAATGATTGGCCTCTTGAAGTGGAATGGAGTCTTATAGGTTCATGTACCAACTCTTCCTATGAAGATTTGTCTCGGGCGGCTTCCATAGCGGAACAAGGTTTTAAAAAAGGATTGAAAATGAAGGCCGAACTAGGTATAAACCCTGGCTCCGAACAAGTGCGATATACTGCTGAACGCGATGGTATATTGGATACTTTTGAGCAACTGGGTGCTAAGATTTTCACAAATGCCTGTGGGCCGTGTATAGGCCAATGGGCAAGATATAGTGACCCCAAGAACGCACCAAAAAATAGCATTGTTCATTCGTTCAACAGAAACTTTGCAAAACGGGCCGATGGTAACCCAAATACACATGCATTTGTAGCTTCTCCAGAAATTACAGCGGCTATCGCTTTTTCAGGCAGACTGGATTTTAATCCCATTACAGATGTTCTGATCAATGAAAATGGTGAAGAGGTCAAATTCGATGAACCTACAGGATGGGAGCTTCCACCTAAAGGATTTGAAGTAGAGGATGCCGGTTATTTGGCACCGGATGAAGATGGTTCGGGTGTTGAGGTTAAAGTAAGCCCTACTTCAGAGAGGCTGCAGTTATTAGACCCTTTTGTGCCAATTGGGCCGGAACAATTACAAGGCGTAAAACTATTGATCAAAGCATTTGGTAAGTGTACAACGGACCACATTTCCATGGCTGGACCATGGTTGCGTTTCCGTGGACATTTAGATAATATTGCCAATAATACTTTAATAGGGGCTGTTAATGCATTTAATAAGAAGACCAACTTTGTCAAAAATCAATTGACAGGGGAATATGGTGGGGTGCCAGATACCCAAAGGGCATATAAGGCGGCAGGAATTAAAACTATTGTCGTGGGAGATCATAACTATGGTGAAGGTTCATCAAGGGAGCATGCGGCCATGCAACCAAGACATTTAGGGGTTGCCGCTGTATTGGTCAAGTCATTTGCCCGTATTCATGAAACCAACCTGAAAAAACAGGGTATGTTAGGGTTGACATTTGCTAGTGAAAACGATTATGATCTGATACAAGAGAATGATGCTTTCAATTTTGTGGATATTGCTGATTTTGCTCCAGGAAAGCCATTGACTTTGGAAGTTGTTCATGCCGATGGAAGCAAGGATACGATTATAGCAAACCACACCTATAACGAATCGCAAATTGGTTGGTTTAAGGAAGGTTCTGCATTGAATGTTATCAAAAGGGAAAACGCAGCCTAATCAATTAAGCCTATTCAGGTGGTAATTGGGTACAATGTTAAAGCCACCAAGTCATAAGACAAGAACTCCCGATATATTGGGAGTTTTTTTAGTTTTGGATTAATTCCATGAAGATGAAAAACAACAAAAAGACAATTCTCAATGTATTGCTCATTGCATTTATATTGTCGTTTTTTGTGACTCCCATGGGTCATTTCGGAAAGGTTTTCTTAAATCGACTTTTTGCCGGAACGCCTCAAATAATTGAGGAAACTTCGAGGCAACAATTGGATTCGTACAATTGGAAACTGAAAGATTCCAATTGGGACTATTTTAATCTTCAAGTATCACAGGGAAAAGTGGTTTTCATCAATTTTTGGGCCTCTTGGCGTTTACCTTGTGAGGCTGAATTAAAAGGAATACAGGAAATACATGATGCGTATAAGGATAAGGTAGACTTTTATATTATCACCAATGAGGAAAGACCACCTGTTGAGGAATTTATGAGGCTTAAGAAATTCACCTTTCCGGTCACATATTTGATCATAGGTGAGCCTGCACCTTTTGAAATAATGGAGCCTCCGGCTACATATATTATCGATAAAAAAGGATTCATTGTGGTGAAAGAGGAGGATATTGCCAGTTGGGATACTTCAAAAATAAGACAACTTTTAGACGATTTGGTTAATTGATTTTGTTATGAAATTTGGTAAAAAACAATGGATAAATGCAGCTCTGATTATTGGAATAGTACTAATTTTCTTCACGCCAGTTGGATTTTATGCCCGTGTGTTCGTGGGTAGGCTGCTTTCATCTAGTGCTGCTGTTTTAAAGACCGAACTGCAGCTACCTGTAAAAAATTATGATTGGCAATTGGTAAATGCAGATGGGAGGGAATTCAATTTTGAAACGACCAAAGGCAAGGTTGTTTTGGTAAATTTTTGGGCTACATGGTGTCCCCCTTGTATTGCTGAAATGCCTAGCCTTCAGGCACTGTACAATGATTACAATGGCCAAGTAGAATTTATGTTCGTTGCGCAGGATAAAGTTGAAAAAGTAGCTGCATTTATTGCAAAAAAAGGATATACTTTTCCTGTTTATTATTCAAGGTCGGAAGCACCAAAGTTATTGACTTCGAAAACAATACCGACGACATATATGATAAACAAAAAAGGAAAGATAATCGTTGCGGAGACTGGGGCCGCTGATTGGAACAGCGATAAGACCCGGATACTTTTGGATGCTTTATTGGCCGAATAAACAACGGCTATTTTTTAAAAAATTTAAAGGGGACAAAAAGCATTCCAAAACACTCCCCATCTTCCTTGCCCAAATGCTTGTGATGAATTTTATGAGCGCGCCTTACGCCTCGTGCATACCAATTATTGGCATTTCGGAACATTTTAAAACGTTGGTGGATAAAGATGTCGTGCACTAAAAAATAAGTGGCCCCATAGGCCATTATTCCAAAACCAACAGGCCATCCGTACCAGAAATCTGTATTGGCACCTAGATAGAAGAATAGTATACTTACAACCGCATAAAAGATAAAAAATGCATCGTTGCGTTCAAACCACGAATCATGGTCCTTTTGGTGGTGGTCCTTATGAAGAGCCCATAAGA
>CAZHJO010000416.1:0-3264 GCA_964532755.1 uncultured Maribacter sp.
AACACCAAAACTTGCTAAAATTTCTTTTCCTTGATACTCATGAAGGTTCATATGGGATTTTTTATAGTCCGGGAGCAAAAATAGGAAACACATAGGATTTACCCTAATGAAATCATCCGGGATCGGTCAAATTTTAAAATCCTCAAAATCAAGTGGGTCAAAATTCTTGAAATCACCATTCATCTTAATTGCTCCTTTGGTTCTATTCACTTCCTTCAAAACCGCTATTGTGGCCAAAAGGTGGGAATTTATGAGCTTAAACCTGTCACTTTCTTTAGGCATCTGCAGTATCTGGTACTCCTGTTCGTAGGAAAGACCTATTTTGTGGATTAAACTATACATATTGAATTTATGCAAAGGTATCGTGGTAAAAGGAACATCCATAAGTTCATAGAGCTCTTTGATACGTCCAAGAACACTAATTTTCAAATCATCTGCAGCATCATTAACTCCTTCCAAAAATTCAACATTTCCACCAGGATACGATTTATCTCCCATTTCATTTTCGAAAGATAAAATCTTGAATACTTGGCGCCCAACACAGACGATGTCCATTTCACCTCCCTCATAAGTGTTTACCACCTCAACGAGCTGTACTTCGGTACCATAGGCGATTTGGTCATATATATATACAGGTATACCAAAAGTGATCGCCTCATCCCTACAATCCTGTATAAGCTGCTTATAGCGATCTTCAAAAATATGGAGCGGTACAGTTTCCCCAGGGAAAAAAATAGATTTGAGTGGAAATAAGGGCAATTTCATGATGGTATTTTTGTTAAAAGTACGACTCGAATAGGACTGGAACAAATGAATTCTATTCCAAATTTTGTTATGAATAAAACATATTGTTGTATATATAAACAATACACGAAATTTCTTGTCCATACCAAATTAGTATTCTAGATTTGTTCAAAACAACAAATAGATAGAATGAAAAATGCTGATTTATTAAAAATCGCCAAAACATATGGAAACCCCGTATATGTCTATGATTCGGAAAAAATAATTTCACAATTCAATAGATTGACAAATGCCTTCAAGGGTGTAAAACATGTGAAGTTGAATTATGCTGCCAAGGCACTTTCGAATATTACGATTTTACGATTAATGAACAGTTTGGGAAGTGGTCTGGATACCGTTTCAATTCAGGAAGTACAGTTAGGTCTTATGGCTGGTTTTAAACCTGAATCAATAATATACACCCCCAACGGTGTTTCCATCGAGGAAATCGAGGAAGCAGCGAAATTAGGGGTACAAATCAATATTGACAATCTATCTGTACTAGAGCAATTTGGTAATAAGCATCCTGATATTCCCGTATGTATTCGAATAAATCCGCATGTGATGGCCGGGGGCAATTCGAATATTTCGGTAGGCCACATAGATTCCAAATTTGGTATTAGTATTCATCAAATTCCTCATTTATTGCGTATTGTTGAACTTACCAAAATGAATATCAACGGTATTCATATGCATACTGGAAGTGATATATTGGACATTGATGTTTTCCTTTATGCTTCTGAAATCTTATTTGAAACTGCCAAAAACTTTAAAAATCTGGATTTCATTGACTTTGGGAGCGGATTCAAGGTTCCCTATAAAGCAGGGGATATTGAAACCAATATTGAAGAACTAGGTAAGAAATTGACCAGTAGGTTCAATGCATTTTGCACAGAATACGGTAAGGAATTAATCCTGGCCTTTGAACCTGGTAAGTTTTTAGTTAGTGAAGCTGGGTACTTTTTAGCCAAGGTGAATGTGGTAAAACAAACAACATCGACGGTTTTTGCAAGTGTTGATTCAGGATTTAACCATCTTATACGACCTATGCTTTATGGAGCCTCACATACGATAGAGAATATTTCAAATCCTCAGGGCAGGGAAAGATACTATTCCGTGGTGGGATACATCTGCGAGACCGATACTTTTGGCAACAATCGCAGAATCAATGAAATTTCTGAGGGCGATGTCCTTTGTTTTAAAAATGCAGGGGCCTATTGCTTTACAATGGCCAGTAATTACAACTCAAGATTTAGACCACCAGAGGTGCTATGGCACAACGGAAAGGCTCTTTTGATAAGGAAAAGGGAAACATTTGATGACCTTATCAAGAATCAGGTTGATGTGAAAGACCTTTTTTCGAAAAAAAAGCCAAACGCCATAGTGAAATAAAGCTTAAAAAAAATCGTTAGTTTTGGTACGGTTGTTGGACTAAACAGCAAAAACAAATACTAATGACAAAGAATTTGTCCTTTCTTTATAAATCCGTCCTAGTTTTATGTATAGGGTTACTTCCCTTTTTAGGCAATGCCCAGTATGTTGAATGGCTTAGCTGGAATGAGGCCGTTGAGCGTGCTCAATCTGATTTGGATCCAAAGAAGATTTTCATTGATGTGTATACCGATTGGTGCGGATGGTGTAAAAAGATGGATAAGGACACCTTTCAGAATCCAGAGGTTGCAACCTATATGGCAGCCAATTTTTATATGGTGAAAATGGATGGAGAAGGCAAGGAACCCATAGAGTTTAAAGGAAAGACCTACAATTTTGTGCCTTCTGGTAGAAAGGGATACCATGAATTTGCTGCTGCCCTGATGCAAGGTCGCATGAGCTACCCGACCACAATCTTTCTGGATGAAAAAATGAATATGCTTTCGCCAGTTCCCGGTTATCAAAAACCAGGGCCCTTTCTAAATATTGCCCGATATTTTGGTGATAATATTTACTTGGAGAAAGATTGGCAAACCTATAGTGGACAAGGGAAATAATGAATCTTTATACTGATAACAAAAAAGAGCTGTTCAAACAGCTCTTTTTTATATACTTCCATATTTAAAACCACTACCTACTGTAATTTGGTGATTCTTTAGTAATGGTCACATGATGCGGATGACTTTCCGTAATGCCGCTGGAAGTTATTTTAACAAATCTACCATGCTCTTTTAAGGCATCAATATCCTTGGCACCACAATAACCCATCCCAGCTCGAAGACCACCAACAAATTGATGGATGCTTTCATACAATTCGCCTTTATAGGGAACACGACCTACAATACCTTCTGGGACCAATTTTTTGATATCGTCCTCAACATCTTGGAAATAGCGGTCTTTAGATCCATGTTTCATGGCTTCCACAGAACCCATACCTCGATACGATTTAAATTTTCTTCCTTCGTAAATAATGGTTTCACCGGGAGATTCTTTGGTGCCCGCCAATAACGATCCCAGCATAACGGTATCCGCCCCTGCAGCAATCGCTTT
>CAZHJO010000417.1:0-3260 GCA_964532755.1 uncultured Maribacter sp.
TTTTTACGGAATCGGCAAAATTTACCAAAAATTCTTACTGAATGAAATTTTTTACGGCTGAGCAGTTATATGCTGCTGATAAATTCACAATTGAAAAACAGCAAATTTCGAGCAATGATCTCATGGAACGTGCTGCTATACAAATATTTAATTGGCTTCACTTACGTATGCAAGGAGCTCAAGTTAAAATCCATTTGTTCTGTGGTATCGGTAATAATGGTGGCGATGGAATGGCCTTAGCGAGGCATTTAAAGGAGCATGGTTATAATATCGAAGTGAATGTGGTCAATTATAGCGATAAACGCTCAAAAGATTTTTTAATCAATCTAGACCGATTGAAAGAGCGTAAAATATGGCCACATTTTATGGAAAGTGATGCTGAATTTCCTGAGATTGGTCGAGATGATATTATTGTTGACGCGATATTCGGGATCGGACTGAACCGAACACCTGATAAATGGGTCGCTGATCTTATGCAAAATTTAAACAATTCTGGTGCTTTTATTCTAGCAGTTGATATCCCCTCTGGTGTTTTTATGGGCAAACCGGTCGAAAACCAGAATGCGGTGATTCGAGCAAATCATGTGCTTAGTTTTCAAACACCGAAATTGACATTTTTCTTACCTGAGACAGGTATTTATAGCAATCAATGGGAGGTTTTGGATATTGGTTTAGCCCCCGAATTTTTATTGAATACTGAAGCGGAGTTCGAACTCCTAGGTAAGAATGAAATGCTTGCTGTATATATTCCCAGAGAAAAATTTTCCCATAAGGGCACCTATGGCCATTCCTTGATCATCGGCGGAAGCTATGGTAAGATCGGAGCTGTAAGCCTTGCGGCGAAGGCTTGTTTACATGCTGGTAGTGGTTTGGTGACAGCTTATGTACCAAAATGTGGTTATCTACCTATTCAGACTTCGTTACCAGAAGTGATGGTGATCACCGATGGGGACGAGAATCATATAAGTAGTATTGAATACGACATATTGCCCTCGGTAATTGGGATTGGCGTTGGTCTTGGAGTTGAAGCGGAAACCCGCAATGCCTTTTCCAAATTTTTGGAAAAGGTGAAATCCCCATTGGTTATTGATGCGGACGGATTGAATTTACTCGCCAAAAATAAAGACCTATTAAAAAAGTTACCATCAAGAACCGTTCTTACACCACATCCAAAGGAATTAGAGCGTTTAATCGGTACATGGAAAGACGATTTTGATAAATTAAAAAAAGCAAAGGTATTTTCTAAAAAATACGACCTAATACTGGTTATTAAAGGAGCGCACACCATTACCATTTACAACAATAAGGGTTATATCAATTCAACCGGCAATCCCGGAATGGCAACAGCAGGAAGTGGGGATGCTTTGACAGGAATAATAACAGGTTTGATCGCTCAAGGATACGATACATTGAAGGCAGTTTTATTCGGGGTGTACCTCCATGGAAAAGCCGGGGATATTGCGGTTGGGCATACGGGTTACCAAGCTTTGACAGCATCTGAATTAATTGCTGCGATAGGAAAGGCCTTTATTGATTTATTTGAGATGCCGGATACTGAGGAACAAGAAGTCCCAGAAAAGGAGAATTAAAAACAATGTTCGTGTAATCGTAATAAGGGTGCCTTATTTTGCCGTTTTGACACGTCTCTTCACCCAAGACAAGGCATTGTCGAACTCGATAAAGAACTTCATTGGTTTTTTGTAGAATAATTTCTCGATCTTAAAGTTATGCATATCTATTTCCTTAACGGAAACAATGGCAAAGGCCTTCAAATTATCAAGCTCTCTAAGGTAGGTATATACTGTGGGGTCAACTGCATAGGAATGCTTACGATGACTTATGTATCCAAAAGGCTTGTCCCTAAAATGAATTTCAGCAATTCCAATTATCTGATAGGCTCTTTCCAGGGTTAAAGTTGCTCCTTCCTCAAAAATTGCAACCATATGTTTTTTGTACACCTGTATAACTCCTATCTCTAAATTATACTCCCTGATAATTATGGTTTTCTTGGATGATCCCACGTCCATTTCATGTGTATTATAGTGTCTAAAACGAATGTAGAGTGTAGAACTGCGAATAAATAAAAAACTAGATAAAAGGCTTAAATATCGTGTATACTGCCTACACGGCATACTACATGCCTCCTATTTTTCGATTATCCGATTTTACAAATAAAAAAAGGGAGTCAGTATATGTGACTCCCTAATCATAATTTTCTTACGAATGCCTATGTTTTTGAAGACTTTTCGGCCTTTTTTATTTTTATGGTCAACACTTCTTTCTTTTTGTCCAAATCCATAAAAATGCTATCACCTTCCTCCAATTTGGAATTGACAATTTCCTCTGCCAGCGCGTCTTCTATATATTTTTGGATCGCCCTTTTCAAAGGTCGGGCTCCATATTGTTTGTCAAAACCTTTGTCAGCAATATAGTCCTTCGCTTTAGCAGTTAATTTAAGGTTGTACCCTATGTCTTTAATTCTAGCAAAGAGCTTTTCCAATTCAATGTCAATGATTTTGTGGATATGCTCTCTTTCCAAGGGATTGAATACAACGACATCATCAATTCTATTCAGGAATTCAGGTGCAAATGCTTTTTTCAAAGCATTTTCAATAACACTTTTTTGATGACTGTCCGCTTGTGATTTTTTTGCCGTGGTACCAAAACCTACTCCTTGACCAAAATCCTTCAATTGTCGAGATCCAATATTGGAAGTCATGATGATTATGGTATTTCTGAAATCGATCTTCCTACCCAGACTATCTGTTAGGAAGCCGTCATCAAGAACTTGAAGCATCATATTGAATACATCTGGATGCGCTTTTTCAACTTCATCCAAAAGTATTACGGAATATGGTTTACGACGCACTTTTTCGGTCAGCTGACCACCTTCTTCATAGCCAACATAACCTGGAGGTGCCCCAACCAATCGGGAGATAGCGAATTTTTCCATGTATTCGCTCATGTCGATACGTATCAATGCTTCTTCGGAGTCGAACAGTTCCTTGGCCAAAACCTTGGCAAGTTGTGTTTTACCAACCCCGGTCTGACCGAGGAATATAAATGATCCTATAGGTTTGTTCGGATCTTTCAAGCCGGCACGGTTCCGTTGAATGGCCTTGGCTACTTTTGCTACGGCCTCATCTTGCCCTATTACGTTTGCTTTAATGAGCTCGGGTAATTCAGCAAGTTTATTACTTTCAGTTTGAGCAATCCTGTTTACCGGGATACCGCTCATCATAGAAACAACGTCAGCCACA
>CAZHJO010000418.1:0-3245 GCA_964532755.1 uncultured Maribacter sp.
GGACTAGTTCAGCTTATTTATGCCCTGCAGGTAATTCATGAAATGTCGTTGCAACCCCATCTTTCCCCAATTATCATAATTAATTCTGATGAGGAAATAGGTAGTAGGGAATCACGGCATATAATCAAAAGGCTTGCAAAAATAGCTGAACGCGCATTTGTAATGGAGCCTCCTTTGGGCCTTGATGGTAAATTGAAAACCGCTCGTAAAGGCCTAGGACGATTTACGATTACAGTTACGGGCAAGGCTTCACATGCTGGTTTAGATCCAGGGAAAGGGATAAATGCCATTGTTGAACTTTCGCACCAAGTGCAGGAATTGTTCGCTATGAACGATTTTAATAAAGGTATAACGGTAAACGTGGGAACCATACAAGGAGGTATTTCCCCAAATGTAGTGGCACCGGAAAGCAAGGCGGTTGTCGATGTTAGGGTGCTCAATAAGGAAGACGGCGACCTGATTACTGAACGGATATATGGGTTACAACCAACTATTGATGATGTTGAAATTAAGGTCGAAGGAGGAATGGGACGGCCACCAATGGAGCGTACCGAACGTAACCAGAAACTATGGCAACTCGCTAAAACCAGAGCTTTGTTATTAGGCTTAGACCTGCAGGAAGCGACCGCAGGTGGAGGTTCGGATGGTAATACTACAAGTACATACACTGCCACTTTAGACGGTCTTGGTACTACGGGTGATGGAGCCCATGCAATACACGAGTTTATATTTTTAGACCAGTTACCAGAAAGAACAGCCTTGTTAACATTATTGCTATTGTCTGATTCATTGGACAATTAAAGAAACACTATAATGGACTATAAATACATTTATACATCCTTGACTCGAATCTCCGATTTGGCCGATATCGAGTTTCAATTGAAAAAACTACCAAGGGAACAATGGAGAACTGGTGATTACGTGGTTTGTCAAATAGTGAATGCAGGGAGTGAAACTTTGAAGTTGGAACTGCCAAATGGAAGAATGCGTGGGGTAATAGGTGGGGAGATTATTGTTGGGGTTTTGGGAGAACGCTATGCTACTTTAGAAGCGACCGGAACCTGGAGGAACGTAGAAGACGACCTAAAAATGACTGTTTTGACCGGAGCTGGACTTTTCGGGAAAATGACATCCAAATCGGTCTTTATACCTCAAATGATGAAGGTTGTTTATTTGGGTCATGCGTTTAGAGGTGTTAAAAAACTGACAATGGAAAGTTTTGTAAAACCGATTCTTACACTTTCTTTCAAAACACCTGTAGTGCTTTTTGTTGGCACATCAATGTCGGCTGGTAAGACGACCTCTGCCAGAATTGTTACAAATCTGTTCAAACAAGCGGGGTTTAAGGTAGTAGGGGCCAAACTTACCGGTGCGGGAAGATATAAGGACATTTTGGCTATAAAGGATGTTGGCGCTGATGCCATCTATGATTTTGTCGACGTAGGTTTACCATCTTCTATTTGTCCAAAAGAAGAATTCCAAGAAAAATTAACACAACTATTGAGTAGAATTGAATTGCAAAAAGCAGATATCGCCATTATTGAGATAGGTGCCTCACCCTTGGAGCCCTATAACGGTGATATTGCAATTGAAAGGTTAAGAGAGCATATTAAATGCATTGTTCTAAGTGCTTCTGATCCTTATGCGGTTCACGGACTAATGAAGGCTTTTGACATTGTGCCGAATATTGTAACCGGCGTTGCCAGTAATACATTGGGTGGGAAAAGATTGGTTGAGCAACTTTGCAAGGTTAAGGCCTTAAATCTAATTGATTCCACAACGACAAAAGAATTGATCCATATTCTTTCATCTACCACGGGTTTTGAATTATAATGGATAAATCCTTGAATTAAATGTTCATGAATATTATACCTAAAGCTCCACGACCTATAATATTATTGCTGCCATTATTGGGCATGTTGCTATTCGTATTGCTATACATTTTGGCCGCTTTGGAATACCCAGGTGGTTCATGGATAATGCCCCAGCAAAATGGCTTCAGTTTTAGGAACAATTATTTATGTGACCTACTAGATCAATATGCCATTAACGGAGAGTTGAATACTGCCCGTTATTTTGCAAGAAGCTCTTTGGCAGTGCTTTGTTTTAGCCTCGTAGTATTATGGTATTACTTACCTAGCCTGTTCAACGGGAAAAATTTCAATAAAAAAATTATGTGGTTCTCGGGTATAGCGGCATTGGTGGCTACTTCATTCCTGTCCGCCGGAGCTCATGATCGTACGGTCAGGATTGCCGGATTTTTTGCAGTAATAGCCTTTTTAACATGTTTTGCCGAACTATTTAAAGCAAGACATACAGGGCTATTTTTTTCTGGCATTGGGTGTCTTGTTATCTTTTTGATCAATTATTATATTTATGAAACTGGGCTGTACATTGGGTTGCTTCCCTTAATACAAAAGATAACTTTTATATGTTTTATCATTTGGTTTGTTATGTTGGATGTTTTGTTATATCGAAAATTGAAATATATAGAATAATCAATGGGGAATGGTTGTTGTGATAGCTTTTCGAATCAGGTATACAGGTATTGGAATGCTTCGGTTTTATTGTGGTTTTTGGCACCCATTAATTTTGTTTCCAGCTGCGAATTTCGTAAATTGAAAGGAGCCATTATTTCCGCGAAAAAGGATCACAAATCCTTCTTTTGGTCAAGTCATGACCTAGGGTATTCGAATGGGATTAAATCACTTTGACCATTAGTTAAAGATTGAAGCGAAAAAATAACTTAAAGAATATATTATGAACCCATTAATTTTATTTGCCATCATATTAGGCGTAATTCTTTTGGCAGGAATTCGGATTATTTTTGAGTATAAAAGAGCCTTGAAATTTCGTTTTGGTAAATACATCAAGACCTTAGAACCTGGTTTTAGATGGATTATTCCCTTAGTTGAAACCATACAAATAGTTGATATTCGTGTCATCACGATCAACATAGTGTCGCAAGAGGTCATGACCGAGGATAACGTACCCTGTAGTATTGATGGTGTTGTTTTCTTTAAGATAGACGATCCTGAAAAGGCTGTTTTGGAGGTGGAAGAGTACGATTTTGCCATAACACAGCTCTCCCAAGCGGCCCTTCGCGATGTTTGCGGTAAGGTAGAATTGGATACAATTTTGTCCAAACGGGAAGAAATGGGGAAAAACATTAAAAGTATAGTCGAGACCGAAACCCATCATTGGGGCATTGAGATTATAGATGTTAAGATCAAGGATATTCAATT
>CAZHJO010000419.1:0-3239 GCA_964532755.1 uncultured Maribacter sp.
GGACGAAACCAGGCTTACGTGCAGTTCTTGCATTCCATGGGAACAAGCAGGAATACCGTGCTTATTGGCCAATTTTGCAGCTGCCAACCAGCCCGTGATACCCCCGCAATTTGATGCATCAGCTTGTAGATACGATAGTTTTGATTGCTCCATGGCATATTCAAATTCATGTATCGTATGTAAATTTTCACCCATAGCAAGGGGAAATCCCGTTGCATCAACGATAACTCCATAGCCCTTGTAATTATCAGGTATTATTGGTTCTTCAAACCAAGTAATATCAAACTGTTTGAAGCTTTCTATGGCTTTTATCGCTTTGTCGACCGTCATGGAATAATTGGCATCTACCATAAAAGTTACATCCGGACCAATATATTCACGTACCGCTGCGATTCTTTCCAAATCCTCCTCTAAATTTTCGCGCCCTATTTTTATCTTAACTGCATTAAATCCCTTTTCTAAATAGCCTTTCATATTCTGCAGTAGTTTCTCTAAAGGAAACATTAAATCAATACCTCCGCAATAGGCTTTGCACGTATGATCAGCTCCTCCGGCAACTTTCCATAATGGTTGCCCAAGTTTTTTGCATTTTAAATCCCACAAGGCTATGTCAACGGCTGAAATGGCAAAGGAAGCAATACCCCCACGCCCTACATAATGCACGTGCCATTCTAAAAAGTCATAGATTCCATCTATATCGGTCCCTTCCTTTCCAATTAATGCCTGGGTAAAATCATGCTCAACCATAGCTTTAATGGCGTGACCTCCTTTGCCGCCGGTATAGGTATACCCTGTTCCTTCGCTCCCATCATCCAAAGTAATGGTCACGGTTACAAGCTCAAAATGATAATGATCTCCATGCTTCGCGTCGGACAATACCTCAGGTAATGGAACTTTAAAAAGTTTGCATTCAATCGCCTTTATTTTGGTACCCATCTAGTTCTTAAGCTTTATGTCTGATGTAAAAGGTCTTTTTTTCTAAATACTGTTCAAATCCGTATTTTCCATCTTCACCTCCACTACCGGACAGTTTATAACCATTATGGAACCCCTGGTGCTGTTCGCCATGGCCTCGGTTTACATATATTTCACCATATTCCAATTCGTCATTACATTTCATAATAGTGTTCATATTATTGGTGAAAACCATCGCTGCCAGGCCATATTCGCAATCATTGGCGTACCCAATAACCTCATCGAAGGTCTTAAACTTCAATACCGGTAAAATAGGTCCAAAAGATTCTTCATGAACTATGGTCATCTCTTGGGTAACATTGGTCAGTACTGTTGGCTCAAACCAATATCCTTTCTCGTATTGACCGCCTTGGGGCCGCTTACCACCAGTAGCTATTGTCGCTCCTTCTTTTAAACTTACAGCAACCAATTCTTCCATATGTTCCAACTCGGCCTTATTCACTTTTGGGCCCATATCAGTATCATCAAGCATAGGATTACCAACTTTTAAAGCCTTCGTCTTACCTATGAATTTTTCCATGAACAGGTCGTAAAACCTTTCATGGACATACATGCGTTCATTACAGGTACAAACCTGTCCGCAATTGTCAAAACGGGAATGCAAGGCCGAATCGACTGCTGCATCAATATCGGCATCTTCAAAAACAATAAATGGTGCCTTACCCCCAAGTTCTAATTGCACGTGCGTTAAATTCTGTGCCGCATTGCGCGCAATTTGTTGCCCAACTGGTGTAGACCCCGTCATGGTCACCATCTTGGTGATCGGACTTTCTACCAGTGCATTGCCCATCGCCCTACCGGGACCTGTCAAGATATTGATTACTCCCTCAGGGATACCCACTTTGTTCGCTAAATTACCCAATTCCAAGGTAGCCAAAGGTGTTTCTGAGGTTGGCTTAATTACAATAGTATTACCGGCTACTAGGGCTGGTCCCAGTTTACGCCCGGCCAAAGCCAATGGAAAGTTCCAGGCTGTAATAGCCACTACGACACCCCTGGGAATTTTTTGAATCCAGATCTGCTCATTAGGATTATCCGAAGGAATAATATCGCCTTCTATCCTTCGGGCACCTTCGCAAGCGTATTCAATAAAAGAGGCCGTTACCGCTACTTCCATTTTGGCTACTTTCAATAATTTTCCCTGCTCTTTTACCAATAACTCTGCCAAATAATCTGAATTGGCTTTGATTTCATCAGCTAATTTATACAGCACTTCAGCTCTAGTTCTCGCTGGCAGTTTTCTCCATTCTTTTTGAGCCTTTTCTGCCGCTTTTAACGCTTTAAGGGCTTCCTCTGCAGTTCCATTTTGTACTCTTGCTACCACTTCTTCAGTAGAAGGATTTATAATATCCAAGGTTTCACCTGATGTAGAAGTGACCCACTTACCTTCTATGAATAATTGGTACTCTTTGATCTTAGCCATAATCTGTGCTTTAAAATTTATAGTATATCATTTTCCATGTTCGCCTTTAGCCACATGGGTAGTTTTTCTTTGCGAGGTAAATCGCATTATACTTTGGAAATCATAACTATTATAAACATGGGAAAGTCCCCATCTCAGTATCTCGGTAGGTTCTTTTTCATTATCGGCCGATCGATTTAATCCAATAGCATGTGGGGCATTCTTGATTGAGGACATTATCTCAAAATTTACTCCATCAGGTGACCATTGAATGGTGTTTTTTTCAGGACCATCCGTGGTGATCAAGGAAGCTATACCCCCATTATAAGGCCAGACACATATTTCATGACCACTATTGCTTATGGGATTGTAAGGCGACTTCACATAAGGCCCTAAGGGATTATCGGCAATGGCCACACCATGACGTATTTGTCTTCCACCAAAAGTAATCTCCTCACCCATTTGCTCTCCCTTATAATACAAGTAAAACTTACCTTTATACGGTAATATACAGGGATCATGTACTTTATGGCTATCAAAATCCCCTTTCTTTTCTACCATGTGTCTGTTTTGCTCCTCTCCTTTCCAAATACCATTATCTGCGGGACTTAGAATAGGTTCTTCAAGTTTTGTCCAAGGTCCATCCGGAGAATCTGCCCACGACAGTCCAACTTGATTTTTAACTCGAACATTATATGGGGACTTGACCGTTTGATAGCATAAATAATACTTGCTTTCATGTTCCATGATTTCAACCGTAAAGACCGAACGATCATCGTAGGCGCCTTTTTCACCACGAGCCACAGCCATTCCTTCTTCTTTCCAGGTAATACCATCATCTTAGGTTGCATACCAGATATCG
>CAZHJO010000420.1:0-3235 GCA_964532755.1 uncultured Maribacter sp.
CTTTAGTGACGGGTCTGGTGGTGTGTCTACCAAATTTCCATTGTAGTCAACATAGGCCAATGGAATGCCACCACCGCTTTCCTTGGCTGCCGCTTTACGTGCCAATTTCTTCTTTTGTTTTTCCTCGCGTTTCTTTAAACGTTTCTTTTCTTTTTCACTTTTGTTGAATGTCTGCTGCGATTTCGCCATGTTTTACTTGAATATGTTAAGTTATTATTTTAAGAAAAGAGGTCTAATAAGGTGCAATGAAAAGAAATACTATTCAAAGAATAAAACCCAGGACCACGATAATTAGCAATGGTCATAATTCTTAATGCGAAACAAATATAAGGTATATACATTAAATTGAATAAACGATACGATATTTGTCAAGATTTATTCACACCGAATTTATCTGGGAACCAGTATTTACAGTTAAATAATTAAGTCAAAAGAATGAAGCAAGGTTGGTTTACCTTATTTGCAAACGAACCTTGCTCAATTAACCTAAGCAGTATTTATTGTGCTAAACAACTGCCTCTTCTTTATCTGCCTTGTATTTGGCAATTCTCTCAATAAGGTCAGGTACTTTTTCAAAAGCAGCGGCCAATCCGTGGGTCTTACCGGCCTCCAAGAATGAAATTTCCTCACCTTTGGTAACTAAAAATCCGATAGGTTCAATGCCAACACCAGCTCCAGCTCCCATACCTTGTCCTTTTCTGGTTTTTGCCTCTGTTCCTTCCCCTCCTCCAGAACCAAATCCCATACCCACTTTAATTACGGGTACACACTTGAATTCACCGAGTACAAACTGTTCACCAACTACAGTATCTGTATTGGCCTCAGACTTCATAAAGTCCGTGATTTTTCCTAATAATTCTTCAAAATGTAATTCCATATTATGACGTTTTAGAAGTTAATAAATGATTTAATGATTCGAATTGGTCGATTCTGAACTTTGAGCAATACCTGGTTTCTACCTTCAAAATTTACTCTGAAATGACCACCATGACCGTTCATGAGGACAATAGATGGGAATAGCTTGGCATTGGTAATACAGTTACCCGTATCGACATCAACATACAGTTCGTCTATTTTAAAGGTTTTTGCAACCCTTATAATTTTTTGAATTCCCATGCGCTTGCGTTTCTTGGCTCTTACCCTCTTGGATTTGGATTTCTTCTTCTTAAACCTTCGTAACGGAAAGAGTTTAAATCTCATAAATAGGGTATAAAACTTAATCTGTATCAATTCGGTATCATGGGATTCAACTTTAGCTTTCACTAGGCCCTTGGCTTGTAAATAATACTCATTATTGGCCGTATCAATGTACAGTACCAATTTCATAAACAATAAGTACAATAATATCGCAAGCAATACTATAAGTACAATAAGTAGAGACATGATCGAATTTTGCTACAAATGAAATCAAATCAGAAGATCGTGGCAATGATCTTAATCAATCGCACCACTATTTAACATCGATTTAATTTGTGGAAAATGTCTTGAACGAATTCTTCTACACGGCTGCTTCCCTGTCATTTAAGTCGTTCAACGATCAATTTGCCCGCAAACAGGGGTAAATCGTTTTTGGGACGTTTAATTGATTATTTTTATTCGGTAACGGAGTACTCTTTTTGATTATCCCAAACATGGTAGTATGGTGGTTAAGTATGTATCCTTTTTGTATTATAGTTTATTGATTCTATGTTTAGTTTCGTGTTCAAACGATTCCATAGAGAAAATCAATACAGCCGATAATATACCTCCAACTACGGGTACACCGGAGCCAACAGCATCGGAACCGGTTGTTGAGGTCGATTTCATTCCGGGTACTTCGCAGCGAAATGGAGATGCCATGCTGGGTGGAGAATATTTGATTTCAGGTGACTATATGAGTTCTGGAATCCCTTATGATGCATTTATAGCTGGTTTTGGGGAAAACTCGGAGAATGTGTTGAATCGTACAGGAGACAACGCAGTAATTCCCCCAAATTACACGGCTGTTACAGCATCGAATGGTATTCGGGTCGTAGCTCCCAATTGTATTTCTTGCCATGCATCTACCTTGAACAATGAATTTGTGATAGGCTTGGGAAGTCATGATTCTGACTTCACCATTAATCGTGCTGACAATATTTCATTGCTCAATTCAGCAGTTTCCTTTTTGTATGGTGGACAAGACAGTGAGGAATGGAAGGCCTATGATCAATTTAGGAAAAGTATAATCGCCATTGGCCCTAAGACAATCACGAAAACTAGGGGATCGAACCCTGCAGATAAAATAACACAGGTCTTAATATCCCATAGGGATAAAAATACTTTGGAATGGAGTGATGAACCTTTGGTTTTTCTTAATGATGAGGTTATTCCGACAGACGTACCGGCATGGTGGTTGTTAAAAAAGAAGAATGCCATGTTCTATACCGCTATGGGTAGAATGGACTACTGCAAGTCGTTTATTGGCTCGAGCTTACTCACTATGGGTAATGCCATAAAAGCAGAGGAAGTAGATGCGAAAATGGTTGATATGCTGGCCTATATATATAGTCTGGAAGCTCCCCCATATCCTTTTGAGGTAGATCAAGAACTTGTTAATTTGGGAAAACCTTTGTTTGATAACAATTGCGCCAGTTGCCATGGAACATACGGTGATGAAGAGTCCTATCCTAATTTGCGGGTGTCCTTGAATAGCATTGGCACAGATCCAGAATTATCGAATTTATATAACCAATCATCAGAATTCAATGCTTATTTCATGGATTGGTTCAATACCGGCTGGTTCGGGAGCACGGAAAATCCTTTGAGGATAATAGCAGAAGGTGGATATATTGCACCACCACTGGATGGAATTTGGGCAACTGCACCCTATTTTCATAATGGGTCGGTACCAACATTGAAAGGTGTCTTGAATTCAATGGCCAGACCAAAATATTGGAGTCGTACTTTCGATGATACGGACATTGATACCGTTAACATGGGATGGAATTATACTGTTGAGAATTCAAAAGTTGATAAGAATACATACGATACTACTTTAAAAGGATATGGTAATAAGGGTCATATTTTTGGTGATGAATTGACCGATGCCGAAAGATTGGCGATTATTGAGTTTTTGAAGACATTGTAATCAGGTTTTACTGATTTATCAACCATCTTATTTCCTTAAAATTTTATTATCTGTAAGCAGGGCTACTATTTCTGTCTTTTTATTTCTACTGATCGGAACTTTATGGGGCCCAATGATCAGTTGATT